>CAZVEI010000410.1:0-1501 GCA_964626295.1 uncultured Alkalibaculum sp. | reverse complement strand
GCTTACAAATTTGCCAAAGGAGTTGTCTGAAACACTTTTTCCAAAATGAAGTGCTTGCGACATTCCCTTCATGTTCAGATTTTCAATACACACTGCATCTACGGCATTGGTTATCTGCCTGGATAGCTTGTGTAGAAAGTCTTTACGTTGATTTGACACTTTTTCATGAAGTTTTGCGACTTTAATTCTTTGTTTCTTTTTATTATTACTTCCTTTTTCACACTTAGATAGCTTTCTTTGTTCTTTTTTTAGATTCATTTCTGCCTGTCTATAATACCTTGGATATTGAGCTGACAAGCCGTCAGAAGACACAAAGAGTTCTTTCATGGAGTAGTCTAATCCCAAGAAGGTTTTGGGTTGAATTGGCTCAACTTGATACTCATAAGCAAAAAGAATACTTGCATAATACTTACCCGTTGGTGTTTGGCTTACGGTAACTGATTTGAGTTTGAAATGATTTGGAATTTGCCTGTGTTGCTTTATTTTCACAGCTTTTAATTTGGGCAAAATGAGATATCCATCCGTCAGGTTGTGTGAAAATACGCTTTTTATGCCACGTTCGGACATGATAATCTCACATTTCCAACCCATTTTTGTTTGTTTTTAGTGATATTCAAAAAATGTAGTAAAATACGGGCCTTGAAGTACTCCGTTAACTTCTTGGCTCCCATTATATTTATTACTCTTTTTAAATTATAGGTAAAAAAGTGCATAAAGGACTCAGCCTTCACTTTTTCATTACTTCGTAATAGAAAATATGAAAACCCCAGTCCTCTTTTTATTGTTCCAAATACATGTTCAACAATCATCTGCCTCTGTTTGTAGAGATCTTTATTTTCAGAGTACCTTTTATCTGCACGTTCATATACTTCTTCTAAAGGTCCTCTTATTATTAGCCTACCTCGCTCTGCATTGGTACACTTCTTTTTTACAGGGCAACTTCTGCATGCTTTATAGTTTGTATATTTTTTGTTTTTAGTACTTTCTTTACTCTTACAAGGTAACTTATGGCCTTGTGGACATGTATATGAATTGTCTTCTCTGTTATATATAAACTTATCCTTTGAATATTCTTCTTCGCCATTAGGAGTAGCCAGTTTTGGTCTTGCTACAATAGTTGTCATATTGTCTTTTTCACATGCTTTTAGTTCTTCACCTGTATAATATCCTTTATCTGCTAATACAATCAGCTCATCTTCTAAATTTAGTTCTAGTTCTTCCTTTGCTTTTGATGAAATATTATAAAGTTGTCCTTGATCAGCTGGACTACTAACAACATCTACAGCTACAACTAAATGGTGTTTGCTGTCTACAGCTATTTGTACGTTGTGCGAAACATCTGTTCCATTATTACTTGTCCCCATATGTCTTGCGTCTGGGTCTGTTATAGATATCTCACCTTCTTCTTCAATGCGTTTTCCAAGCTCAGTAAGTTCTTCTATTTTCTTTTTTGCTTCTGCTATCTTGATTGAGTCATTATGCGATTCAGCAACCACTGACT
>CAZVEI010000409.1:0-1502 GCA_964626295.1 uncultured Alkalibaculum sp. | reverse complement strand
CTCAGAACCAAACTCATCGATGAGTCCTCTAGTTACACCAAATACTCCACCTAATTCTGCTACGTCTTCTCCCATTAAAAATATCCTGTCATCTCGTCTCATTTCTTCCGCGATGACTTTTGTAATTGCTTTTGCATATGTCATTTTGCTCATGGTTTTATCCCCTTTCTTTATCCTTCAAAAAATACGTAATCCATAACAGTAGACTCATCTGGGAATGGACTCTCAAGCGCAAATTTTTCCGCATAGTTTGTATCTTCTATAGCTTGATTTTCAATTGCTTGCAGTTCTTCTGCTGTAGCAATATTATTTGATGTCATATATTCTTTTAATCTTTTAATAGGACATTTTTTCTTCCATACTTCTATTTCCTCTTTTGTTCGGTAATTTTGAGGATCTCCAGTCCAGTGTCCAAGCCATCTGTATGTCTTGCATTCAATAAGAGTAGGACCTTCTCCTTTTCTCGCTCTTTCTATGGCAATTTCTATCACTTCATTAATCGCCATGACATCGTTCCCATCGACCGTATAAGCTGGCATATTATACCCTTGACCTCTAAGGCTAATATCTTCTACTGAAGTACTCTGCCATAGTGGTACGGAAATACCATAACCGTTGTTCTCGCATACGAAAATTACAGGGAGTTTCCACACAGATGCTAAGTTTAGAGATTCATGAAAAACACCTTCATTTGATGCTCCATCTCCAAAGAAAGTAACTGCAACTTGATCTGTACCACCTAGTTTTGCTGCTAAAGCTCCTCCTACTGCAATGGGCATACCCCCACCTACGATGGCATTAGCACCAAGATTACCTTTTGTTATATCGGCAATATGCATTGAACCCCCTCTACCTCCACAGTAACCAGTAGCTTTTCCCATAAGTTCTGCAAGAGCAGGGGCTAGCTCAGCGCCTTTTGCGATACAGTGCCCATGTCCTCTATGAGTACTTGTTATATAATCATCATCTGTCAACAAGGAACAAACGGTTGATGCTACAGCTTCTTCTCCAACATAGAGATGAACAGAACCCCTCAGTTTATCCTTCTCAAATAGTTCCAATGCTTTCTCTTCGAACTTTCTTATTTCTTGCATTTTTTTGTAAATCCAAAACAATCGTTCTTTATCAATCATTGTATACACTCCTCTATGAATAATAGGTTTTAAAATATTATATATAAAACATAATCGATTATATTTAATATACCACACAGATTTAAAACTGTAAACAAATTATCAAAAGAAATAATAATTTTAATTGCCCCATCCGTTACTTCTAGATGTGAGTTCTTTCAACGTTACCTTCATTTTCGCTATTGATTTCGGGTATACCCTTAATCTACATTTCCCTTTATATCTATAGAAACACTGTATCAAAGAATTTCTATAAATCCATATCTACCACATATACATAACCATCATCAACATTCTGCTGGTACTGTTTTAGTGCATCGTGCGCACCTCGCTTTGGTCGAAAACCATAACTATTCTCTGAAAACTGTT
>CAZVEI010000408.1:0-1507 GCA_964626295.1 uncultured Alkalibaculum sp. | reverse complement strand
CGAAAATTTGGGATGGATCGTAGAAAAAAATATTTTAGCCCTGTACTAAACCGATTTGGAGGCAATTTACAACAGATCGTCTGTGGAGGCGCCCCCTTACCCTATGAGGTGGTAAAAGGGCTTACTGATTTAGGTATAGAAATTCTCAACGGTTACGGCATAACAGAGTGTGCACCATTAGTAGCTTGTAATCATCTAAAATGGAGAAAGCCCGGTTCCATAGGGCGAGTCATATCTACTTGTGAAGTACGCATTTATAATCCTGATTCACAGGGAAAAGGTGAAATTCAGGTAAAGGGAGACAATGTAATGATGGGATACTATAACGACCCAGAAAGTACGGAGAGAACCTTTACTGAGGATGGATGGTTTAAGACTGGAGATTTAGGCTATTTGGATAAGGACAATTTTTTATACATTAATGGAAGAGAGAAAAATTTAATCATACTTTCAAATGGAAAGAATGTACACCCGGAAGAGCTAGAAGAAATTATAAAAAGAAAATTAGTCTATATAAAGGAAGTAGTAGTTTTTAGTGCTTCTATCAGTGAACTCGGTGGGGAATGTATAGCGGCTTGCGTTTATCCTGAAGAGGAGTATATACATGGCATAGGAATTGATGAGTTTAAAGCTCAATTAAATAGAGATTTTAAAATGCTCAATCGAAGCCTTCCATCCTACAAACAAATCAATAAAATAATGTACAGAGAAGATGAGTTTGAAAAGACCACAAGTAAAAAAATAAAGAGAAACTCAATTGAAGAGAGGAGATATCAAAATGCCTAATATAATTAAAACCACCTTGTTAGAATTTGTAGATATTGATGAAGATAAGATTAATGACGACACTCGTTTTATACAAGATCTTAACCTAACTTCTTACGACATAATGAGCTTTATCGGGAAGCTTGAAGAAGTTTTAGGAGTAGAAGTAGAAGATGGCGATGTAAAAAACTTAGAAACTGTGGGAGACCTTGATGAGTATATAAAAAGTAAGATGAAATGATTTATAAATGTTCGCTGCCAAGTATAGAAGAAAAATTAAGTGAAAGGCAGTATCACGTACTAGGCGATAAATTGCTGTCTTTTGCACTCTATGAAGAAAGGGGGATTGTATACGAAAGAGAAGATGTTGTGAGAAACTACTGGGGAAAGCCTAGATTAAAAAGATATTCAAATATCCATTACAATATCACTCATAGCAACAATCTTATTATGTGTGCAATTGCTGATGTAGATGTAGGTATAGATGTAGAAAAAATTCGAAAATTCAACTATTATGCCGCTTTAAAAGTTTGCAGTGAAGAAGAATTAAATAGCATCAATAGTAAAGCCGATAAGGACAGAGCGTTTTTTAAGCACTGGACCCTAAAGGAAAGTTACGTAAAGGCAATAGGTGTAGGGATTTCTTATTCAATGAAAGAGGTAAACTTTGTAATAAAGTCTAATGAAAAAATTTGTTGCAACAAGTCGAACTGTAGCTTTCGAATTATAGAGGATTCTAATG
>CAZVEI010000407.1:0-1508 GCA_964626295.1 uncultured Alkalibaculum sp. | reverse complement strand
ATTTGGGAAAACATTTAGAAGGGTTTAGTCGTATGGACGAGCAAGAGGCCTTTCTAGAGGATTTTATAGGGATCGTTGAAAGAGAAGAACTAGATATGGTCATTATTGCAGGAGATATTTACGATACCAGTAATCCTCCTGCTCGTGCGGAGAAGATGTTTTATGATGCCCTTAAAAAAATATCAGCTCATGGGGAGCGCTTGACCTTAGTTATAGCTGGAAATCACGATAATCCGGAGCGCTTAGTTGCTGCAGGACCTTTAGCAAGAGATCATGGAATCATTATGCTTGGTACGCCAAAGACAGTAGTCGAAACGGGACATTATGGACAACACAAAGTGATTGCTAGTAGCGAGGGTATGATTGAGGTAGAAATCAATGGACAAAAGGCCGTGATTCTGGCCGTTGCCTATCCTAGCGAAAAGAGATTAAATGAAGTCTTATATAAGGAAATGACTACAGATGAAGAAAAGTTGACCAGCTATGCTGAAAGAATACATACCCTCTTTGCAAATCTAGAGAGTTACTTTAGAGAAGATACCATTAATATAGCAGTTAGCCACTTATTTGCTATGGGAAGTGAGGAGGAAGGCTCTGAAAGAAATATACAGCTAGGTGGGAGTTATATTGTAGACGGCAGTTGCTTTCCTAAAACAGCACAGTATATTGCATTAGGTCATATTCACAAGCCTCAAATCGTACCAGGTACTCAAAAGAGAGCTCGCTACGCTGGCTCTCCTATTCACTATAATAAAAAAGAAAGATATTTTCAAAAAAAATGCTTTATTGTAGATTTAGAGCCAGGAAAAGAAGCCCTTATTCGTGAAATTCCCTTAAGGGTGTACAAGCCCATAGAAGTATGGCAATGTGATAGCATTGAAGAGGCAACAGCCCTATGTGAAGAGAACAGCAGCAAGGAGTGTTGGACTTATTTAGAAATCAAGACACAGCACTTTATTCGAGAAAACGAAATAAAGGCTATGAAAAATTATAAAAAAGACATTATTGAAATCATGCCTATAGTATTATCCCATGAAAAGCCTACAACTAAAATAACAAATATAGCAGATAAATCTTTTGAGGAAATCTTTCGAGAGTTTTACAAAAAGGAAAGAGAAGTTGAACCTGATGAGGAACTTGTCAATACGCTATTAGAGCTGGTTAAGGAGGATTTTTATGAAGCCGTTGAAGCTGAAAATTAAAGGGTTAAATAGTTTTATCGAAGAGCAAGTAATCGACTTTGAGAAGCTAACGCAAAAAGGCTTATTTGGTATTTTTGGGCCTACAGGAAGTGGAAAATCTACTATCCTGGATGGTATTACTTTAGCCTTGTATGGAGAAATGGCAAGAAAAAGTTCAAATTACATTAATACCAATGTGGATACAATGGAAGTCAGCTTTGAATTTCAAATTTTATCTGCTCAAGTTAAAAGATACCGTGTCACTAGAGATTTTAAAAGAGATAAATCGGGGAGCATTCACACAAAACTAGCTCGAATTATAGATAT
>CAZVEI010000406.1:0-1517 GCA_964626295.1 uncultured Alkalibaculum sp. | reverse complement strand
ACTCAACTTTCCCAGCTTAAATTTGTAAACATTGCTTGAATAAATAAGGCTTGAGTACTCATCCAATCCTGTAGTTTACATTTAATCATATCTGTGATATCAGCTGTGAAAGTGTTTAGCTGCTCCATAAATAGAGCCATAAGGCTCTTAAGGGCACTTGTTAAGTCCATGTCCTGTATATCATCACAGAACATGTAAAATAATTCGCCATAGGTTTTCTGGTCATTACGGTGCCTTCGTATCCATTCCAGTAAGGTATATCTGGTAAATACGATTGTTGTATGACTTACTATGGCATCATAACTGCGACTCTGAAATTCAGTGCCTAGTTTAAAACATGATTTAGAAGCTTTGAAAAACACTTCTATGCTCCATCTGTTTCCGTAAATACGTATGATTTCGGTTTCATTAAGATTGCAGTCTGTACTCAACAGATACAGACATTCGCTTTTCTTATTGCGATTACGTACAAACACGATTTTTACTGGGATGTTCTCTTTCTTGGTAAATACAATGATGGATCCAAGAATGCTGTCTCCATTTTCATGTTGCATGTATTTCTTGAGTTGTGGCAAGGTATACTCTTTGCCATGGTAGATGTATTTCTGCTTTAACTGTTTTACCATGCCAATGACGTCCATTCCTATCGCGAGAAGGGATTGAATCATTGGTTCTGTAGTAAACCAAGTATCCATCAGGACGTAGTCGGCTTGTATTCCGGCGTCAAGTGCTCGCTCGACTAGGAGAACAGCAGCATCTGTTTTCTTCATCATACTTTCTTTACGCGCTTTATATCCATTGGTGCGACGATCAATCTTGTCAGAAACCTCCTGATAGCGGTTTGATTTATTGGCAGAAGAAAGCATGTTAAAACCAACGGGAATAAAGCTATAACCATCTGACCACCCAAGCGTTAGGAGGGTAAATCCCTTTTGGAATTTATGGTTGACATGATCATAGACCCTTGCAAGAAGTTCTACCTTTTTACTGCGGTTACGTGTAATAACAGAATCATCTAAAATAAGTGTTTTGACACGCTCGGGTCTTGTTAAAGAGTCAAAAGCAGAGGTAACCTTTGCAGCTAATAACAAGAGAAATTTTCTCCAGTTGTAGGAAGACTCATCAAGGAAACGATAATACGTATTCTTTGAAACAGCCTGATCCTTACGTTTAGAATTCAGGAAACGAAAGAGGTTCTTGCCCTGAAAAACTAACAAAAGCAAAAATTGAAATACCTCGGAAGCAGGAACCCCACATGATTTTCTAATGTTCGACTTGCGAAGTAATTTCCCAATCTGAAGTTCTTTAATTGTTTTAGAAAATTGATTTTCAGTATTTTCAAATGAGTTGTTTTGGTATATCATAAGATTAGCACCTTCTTTTGTATGATTTTGGTTTCGCTAATCTTATTATACTAAAGATTGGTGCTATTTTTAATGTCAAGACACCAATTTATGAAGTTATTATGCTTGAATTATCAAGCATACAGTCCACTTTTATTGGTGGGAAAGTTGAGT
>CAZVEI010000405.1:0-1523 GCA_964626295.1 uncultured Alkalibaculum sp. | reverse complement strand
CCATTTTCAACTTTTATAACAACAAAGTACTTATAGCCACTGCTCTCTGCAAATGCATCTTCTTCAGCAAAGTAGACACCATCTTGTAAAGTAGGGTTTTTGTCAGAACCCTTTTCTTCTGGTGCCGCAGGAGCTTGTGAAGATTTGTCCTCAGTAGAACAAGCAACTACAAAAGAGCCTACTAGAAATACTGATAACAGCAATACTAATAGTTTTTTCATTGTGTTTCCCCCTTATTGAATTATATTTATCGACAAGCTTATTTTAACACCACTATGCTTGAGTTTCCGCAAAATGTAATGTGAGACATGCTTTTGTTTGCTTGAGACATATGCAGTTCACACTTTTAGATAAAACCGCTTTGAATTCAGAATTTGAGTACCCAAATTAATCCCAGGGATCTGAGATCAAAAACTATTCTTATTTTACTTTATTTAGGCAATCAACTTAAAACGGATTTGCCGGTATTTGGGTCGCTTAGTCTTGAACCAATACCTGACGCCCTCCCTTGCATATGACAATATACGGGCAACTCCTTTTGCAAGTCGGTAATAGTTGAAATAAACTTTTTCTTTTATTGGATTTGCTGATTTTATGATTTCAACTTTAAGCACGCTTGTCTCTGGCTTCATTGAAAGTAGCGCCAGAAAGGCCATGCATAATGTGATGTAAAAGTTTAATGCGTTGATGGCTATAAGTTTTCTTACACGAAAATTTTCAAGTTGAAATATCTGTTTTTTACTACGAAAATATTCTTCTATGCGCCATCTTGAAAAGTATAGCTTTGCAACATTTATTACATCGTCTTTGGATTTGATTTCCTTATTTGTTGCAAGCATCATAGGGTGCTCCGTAATGCCATAGACAAGAACCAGATAGATATCTTTTCTGGAAGCAGTTATCTGTACCTTTACATGGGAAAGATAAGCATGGTGCTGCCCACCTTTGTAGTACAGTGGCATTTTAATCTTACCCTTTCTACGGTTACGAAGTTCTGTGGCAGGTGTCCATTTTTGATGGTATAGTAGCTTGCGCCTGGCCGTGAGGCGAATGACATAATCTTGATCTAGTTCTTCCATTTTTAAGAATATTTTATTACTGTCATAGCCCCTATCCATAATGTAAGTAGCTTTTTTAAATAGAGTAGAACCACGTTCCATAGCAGCAAAGGTAACATCATTAGTAGAAGTGAAGTTCTTTTCCCTAGAAGAATGAATTTTTGAAAAGATGCTTACAGGATGATTGCTTTTAGTAAGCACACAAGCTTCCGTAACAAGATATCCTTTTTTGGATACATTTTTTGTCTTGGTACTTTCGGAACCATCACGTACAATGTCAAGAGCCTCGAATTTGTAACCGTTTGGTTTTACAATATCGCTGTCATCTATGTGAATGACAGGCTCATCAGGAACCCATTGTTTGATGGTGTCCAGATAAGAATTTTGTAGTTGGTGCGCAACTCCCTTATGCAGATTTTTAGAGAGTCTTTCGACAACATTTACTTTTTTTGAGGTCTCGTGAAG
>CAZVEI010000404.1:0-1538 GCA_964626295.1 uncultured Alkalibaculum sp. | reverse complement strand
AAAGACAGAATCTCCTAGGAGATTCTGTCTTTTTCTTAACTTATTTTAATGTAATTAGTTTGCTTCTTTAATGATAATTTTTGAGTTGCCAAAATCAATATGTTTTACTTCACCTGATACAGAGCATTGTTCTCCGAACAAAGAAGTTAAAACTAATAAACCATTTTCCATTGCAATTTGAGAAACATTTTCCATTATAGGATTTAATTCATTGTTGTTGTTTTCTACAAAAGCTTTACCTAGACACATATATGAATCCTCCCTTTCAAGATTTGATTTCATTTTAAAAGAGTATTTTATAATAAAAGTTTTTAATATAATGCTTTTTTTATTATATGCCTTTTCCCCTCTTTAAATTCAGTATAATCCTAAAAGGTTCGACTGTCAATAAGAAACACGCTCCGCCATAGTCGCCAAATGTTTGCGAGCAACCACTTGATTCATTATTTTGCGATAATAAGAAAGCACCACGCGGCGCTTTTCGTTACTCTACAATCACCGACACTCCATCAGATACCACAGTAATTTTCCCATCTATATTCCCAAGTATCTCATTCGCTTTTTTTAGGGCTTCTTCTATAGAGTGAGCTGGCATCATGTGCATATCTTGAATCATCTCGTCTGGTGCATCGGAAATGTAGATGACCTTATTCTTTAGTAAAATCCGAACTAATATTTGGGCTTCCCATTGATCGGGTATGGTTTCTTCTCTAGGTGTTGCTAAAATTCCTTCCATTAATTTGTTTAAATCTTCTGTTTCTTGAAAGGTTTTGTAGAATTGTTCTCCCCCGTGACCATCATTGGATTTTGCTAACATGATGATGACGCCACCTTCTTTTACTGTTGCTTCAGCTGCTGTCATACCTTTTACAGCTTGGTAAATATTTTGATCAAGAGGATATCCTCCATTTGTTGATATGGCAATGTCTGCTGGAACACTTTGTACTTTGCACTGACTGTTTAAAAAATTTCGCCCTTCTATATGAGCTAAGTCTACATCTCCTGCTACTGCATAGACCACTTCTTTTTGTGCATTGATAACCACATTTAAAATAAAATCTAGCCTAGCAGTTCTTGCAGCATAAATCATATCTTTATGTAAAGGATTTCCTTCTATGATCCCAGCTCTTGCATAATCACTTGCGATAAACTCTGCATTGTGATTATACATGACTGTTGTCCTACTAGCAATCCCAGGTAGAACGCTTTTTCTGCCACCAGAATATCCTGCAAAGAAATGAGGCTCAATAAAGCCTTCTGAAACCAACAAATCTGCTTCCACTGCTAATTTGTTGATGATAAGATCTCCTCCAGATGGAAGGGTACCTATTTTTACTAGCATACTTTCATCTAAGCAATCGTGAACGTAAATATTTTCTTCTTCTACAATTTTAGGGCCAAATTTTGAAATGAGCTCTTCTTTAGTAGTACCTCTATGGCATCCCGTAGAAATTAAAATGGTAATCTCTGCATTTGGATTTCCTCGTCTGATTTCCTCTAACATCAAAGGCATAATAACTTTGCTAGGAACTGGCCTT
>CAZVEI010000403.1:0-1547 GCA_964626295.1 uncultured Alkalibaculum sp. | reverse complement strand
CTCAAACTTCGCACATCTAAAATTACATTAAATTATTGAAACAGGACACTTTCCCTTGAAAATATAGGTTCATGCACAGGGGTTCAGGCTACTTTTTATCATTTCAGGTAAATTTTGAATAAATTTATCAAGGAACACTCCCATTTTTTCTTCATCAAGGCAAAAAGTGTCCTGAATAACAGACAGCATGATCTCCACCAGTAGAAGATAAGACTCCCGATAAGTGATATCAGCCAACTCGTCGCATGCTAAGTAGAACAATTCACCGATACTTCGGTCATCGATATTAAATCTGTTTTCAAGAGACAGTATAGTATACCGGGTGAAAACGATGGCTACATACGCTGTCTGGGCATCAAAAGATAGTCCCCTGAAGGATTTTGTCAGTTTCAGATAGGACTTGCATACCTTAAAGAATACTTCAATGCCCCATCGTTTTCCATAGATGCGGATAACTTCGTCTTCAGAAAGCGTGAGGTCTGTGGTAACCAGTACTAGATAATCCTTGCGATTATTCCGGTTTCGTACAAATACAAGCTTAACAGGCATGATGGCATCATCCTTTTGCACACAGGCATCCACTGAAAGCAAATATCTTGATCTACCCCTGCGTTTTTTGCAGGATGTATAAATTTCTTTAACCGACTTTTTCTCGCCGTTGAAGAGATAGTGAATTTTAGGCGTTCTCTTTGCCATGGCGATTACATCTATTCCTGTTTCCTTCACAGAAATCAAAGAAGAAGGACTGCAAAACCAGGTATCAAACAGAACATATTTTGCGTTGATCCCTGATTTCAAGGCTGATTGGATGAGATCAAGCATTACCACAGTTGCTTTGCACCTTGATTGATGTCTTCGTTTTGCTGCAATGCTTCTTTTATCTAGGCTGCTATCCGCCTTATTCAGAAGGTTTTTATCATCTGATGATGAGAGCAATGATCCGGCAACAGGAATGAAAGTATTCCCGTCAGACCAGCCCAGGGTAAGCAATCGGAACCCCTTCGTGTATCGGTGTTTCACATGATCAAAGACTCTGGAAAGAAGTTCTACATTTTTCGAACGGTTTCTTTCAAACAGAGTGTCATCGATGATTAAAACATTCTCCCTGGATTCATGGGTAAGTCGAGTGATACTTTGATTCATTACCTTTGCAGCAAGCAATGTCGTAAATTTCTGCCAATGAATTTTGGGGGAGTTTATGAATCGGTAAACCGTATCCTTCTTAAACTCTGGGCAATGATGGTTGGTAACATAATTCATGTACATTGATCGGTTGGTGAAGATGATGCTTAACAGATATTCAAAAACAGAAATTACCGGAAAACCTTTGGTTTTGTATGCATTGCATGATTGCAGAAGTTTACCTACGTGATATTTTTTCAAAAAACGAGTGACAAGTTTGGAATTAGAATTCAAGTTTGCGTTAGTTTGTGTTATAATTTTCATAGCATGAGCCTCCAGTTGTTTATTTGTTTTCGCAAACTCAATTATAACAAAACTGGTGTTTTCATGCTATTTTTTATATCTATGACCCATGAATTCCAATA
>CAZVEI010000402.1:0-1565 GCA_964626295.1 uncultured Alkalibaculum sp. | reverse complement strand
AAGTTTAAAACAGGCAGCCCTTTGGGATGAAGTAAAAGACCGTTTGAATAAATCAGCACTAGGTTTATCAGGTGGACAACAACAAAGACTTTGTATTGCCAGAGCAATTGCTATGGAACCAGAGGTCATATTAATGGATGAGCCTACTTCAGCTCTAGACCCTATTGCCACTTCTAAAATTGAAGAACTAATGGAAAGTCTTAAGCAAGATTACACGATTGTGATCGTTACGCACTCCATGCAACAAGCAGCTAGAATATCAGACAATACAGCATTCTTCTTATCTGGAGAAGTTGTGGAAAGCGATATTACCTCCAATATTTTCACAAAACCTCGCGATAAGAAAACAGAGGATTACATTACTGGTAGATTTGGTTGATGATAAAAATATATTAAAGTAGAGGTGACAGGTTTGGTACAGAGAAAAACGTTTAAAAATGAATTAGACCACTTGCATAATGAAATACTATTAATGGCTTCTATTGTAGAAGATATGATGAGAGATTCTATAGATTCCCTTGCAAATCGAGACAAAAATCTAGCAATTGGAGTTATTGAAAGAGATGATATGGTAGATGATAAGGAAATAGCAATACAAGAATTATGTGTCTTACTTATTGCAACTCAGCAACCTGTTGCTTCAGATGTAAGAAGAGTTACATCTGCCTTTAAAATTATCAGTAATTTAGAGCGAATTGGAGATAATGCAGTAAATATAGCAAATATAACAACGGATTTAATAGATAAGAAGGTTAATTTAAAGGAAATTAGTGAAATCAAGAGAATGTCTGATGTGGTCATTGAATTAGTAAGGAAATGCATTGATTCTTATATTAATTTAGATATTAGTGAAGTAGACGAAATATTAGCGTTAGAAGAAGAAGTAGACAATATTTATCATAATCTTCGTAAAGATTTAGTTCAAAGAATGATATCTGATGCCAGTATGATAGAGCAGTACTCAAAATTTATATTTGTATCTAGCCACTTAGAACGTGTAGGCGACCATGGCATTAATATATTTGAGTCTGTTAATTATATGGTCACTGGAGAGTATAAAGATTTTTAAATAAGGGAGTAAGGTGACAAACAAAATCTTAAAAGCAGAACTTTGTAGGTGGACAGCGGAATAGTACAAATATGCGGCTATTTACTCAGCTTTATACTGTTAACTGTCCATTGTTCACTGCGACACCAGTGACATTTGACCCTAGCTCCTGCGTGGTCATCCTGAGCGTAGCGAAGGATCCCTACTTATAAAGTATTTAAGAAAAAATGACTAAGCAAGAGCTAGGCTTAGCTTAATGCAACCTAGGCACTTTTTTACTTAGAACATGCAAATCAAAGGGTATTAAATGCGAAATTTAGGAAAGCCTAAAGATTATCTAGAATAAATCTTTAGGCTTTTGGTGATTTTTATGGAAAATTCGATTTCAATAGTTTTTGTTGCGATTATAATGGGGACTTTGGCTAGGGTGCTTATGATACGCGTGGATTACAGGCAATACCCTAGCTATCCCCAGTCTTTTGTCTCTCATTTAATTCTTGGCTTTGTAGCAGCCTGT
>CAZVEI010000401.1:0-1581 GCA_964626295.1 uncultured Alkalibaculum sp. | reverse complement strand
ACATGTACCAATCTCCTTCTGGTGTTATAGAATTCGCTCCCCAGACTTTTAGTTCTTTTTTGTGAGTACCTGACTCATCTCCTCTAGAGACAAATGTTGACTTCGTATCTGCAATTTTCTTAAAAGCATCTGCTGCAGTATCTCCTTCAACGATTCCAGCTGGATTATCACTTGGGCCAACAATTACAAAGTAATTGTACATGATTTCGACTCTTTCTAATCCATAGCCTTCTTCGACAAATTTCTCTTCATCTGCCTTAGCATGAATTAATAGGATATCTGCATTGCCATCTCTACCTGTTTGAAGAGCTTGTCCTGTTCCTTGAGACACTACATCAAGAGTGTATCCAGTTTCTTCTTCAAACATAGGTGTTAAGAAATCCATTAAACCCGAATCGTTTACACTTGTAGTGGTTGCAAGGGTAACTTCTTTGTCGCCAGAAGTATTGTCCTCAGGTGCGTTGTTTCCCTCTGTAGTTTGTTGTGGCTTCTCTGTTGTACCATTCGCTTTATTACTGCAAGCAGTAAATGAAAAAATCAAAAGCGAAATAAGTAATAAAATAGTTAATTTAGAAATCCATGATTTCTTTGTAAACATATGTGTTCCTCCTTTTCATAATGGGGGGCAGTACCGTTTGCAATACCGCCTTAACGTTCTCACAACCATAGAGTTTATCCTTAGGTTGTGAAAATCGGAGCTTTTATTATCTCATTGTAACTTGATTGTGTTTAAAATGTCAAGACATGAACTCTAGTTGACGTCATTTATATTTACAGTAGAACTCTACTACAAATATCTTACATCTGATAAGAAGTTTTTTTGCAGAAAACCGGGATTATTTTAGATCGTTCGCTTACGCTCAAGAATGAAAAAAGCAGGAGCTAGGGTCATTACCTCGCCTAAAGGTGAGTATTTTTTCAGCATTCAGCTTTTCAATTACTCTAATTTTGTTATCTAACTACATTGACTAATTACATTAAAACACAAAATTAGAATGAAATCCTTTCTGGAGCCGAATAAATATTTCCTTGATCCCCTCTAACATATCCTAGTAGAGTAATATTGTACTCTTGGGCTAGTTTTACTGCAGCAGAAGTAGGCGTAGACCTTGAGACGAGAATAGGCGCTCCTAATCGTATGATCTTTGTCATTATTTCCGAAGATATTCGGCCACTGACAAAGACAATGCTATTTTCACACAAACCCATTTTATCTTTTTTTAATAAGATACCCGTTATCTTGTCAAAACAATTATGCCTTCCAATATCCTCATTTAATATTTGGTATTCTGGGCTATAAAATAATACGCTGTGGACGCCACCAATTTCTCTAAAAATCTCTGATTTGTGCATAAAATCCTTCATATTATTTAGTATCGTTTTAATAGGATATACTGTCTTACTATGCGCTGAAGAGTATTGACTTTTCTTTAAAGGATTAATATAGGTATAGCACTGACCACAACCAGAAGTCACGCTCCTTAAACTCTCCTGTCTATTGACTTTTATTTCCTCTTTTAACTCTACAATAACCGCTTGCATTCTCTCATTATAGTAGATTTCCTTTATATCCTCATAAGA
>CAZVEI010000400.1:1365-1589 GCA_964626295.1 uncultured Alkalibaculum sp. | reverse complement strand
TAAAATCCCATATTTTCCATAATAATTTTATCCATCTATTTTCCCCTTTAATATTGCATCCGTCACTTTAGCCGCTCTATAGTTTTCTTTTACATCGTGAACTCGTAAAATATTCATTCCCTGCATAATTCCCATTACAGAGGTAGCTATAGTACCTTCAACTCTTTCTTTTGGTGGTAAATTGAGGATTTTTCCAATTGTAGATTTTCTAGAGGTACCTAATA
>CAZVEI010000400.1:0-1355 GCA_964626295.1 uncultured Alkalibaculum sp. | reverse complement strand
TAGGAAGACCCATCACTTTGAGTTCAAACAACCTTCTTATAACTTCAAGGTTTTGCTCTGGTTTCTTTCCAAAACCTACACCTGGATCTAGAATGATATTTTCCCGTTCTACTCCGTGAGAAATAGCAAGCTCTACGGATTTATTTAAAAATCTCATGATTTCTTCCATAATATCACCATTATACTGTGTCGTATCTTGATTGTGCATGATGATAACCGGTGCATTGTACTTACCTACAACAGTTGCCATCTTGGGATCTCTTTGTAAACCCCAAATGTCGTTAATAATATCTACACCATTTCTTAACGCTGCCTCTGCTACAGCAGGCTTATATGTATCGATTGACACAGGAACATCGAATCTCTCTTTTAAAGCTCGAATATATGGAACTGTCCTTTGAATTTCTTTTTCATCACTGATTACTGTATAGCCAGGCCTAGTAGACTCTCCGCCTAAATCGATTATATCAGCTCCTTCTCTAATCATCTCTACTGCATGAGTCATGGCACCATCTATATTGTTCCAACTTCCGCCGTCTGAGAAGGAATCCGGAGTTACATTTAAAATCCCCATAATATAAGTCTTTTTATCAAAGTCAAACATTTCTTTTACTGTCTTCATCCACTGCCTCCATTATTTGAATAATTAAAACTGTAAAGTCTTTATTTATAATTAGCTTCTCCAGTTAATAAAGGACATCGCTTCTGCTCGCACTTTAGCATCTGATGCAAATACTCCTCTTACAGCAGAAGTAATGGTTTTAGACCCTGGCTTTTTAACCCCTCGCATAGTCATACACATATGTTCTGCCTCAATAACTACGATTACACCGTATGGGGATAATTTTTCCATGATAATATCAGCTACAGAAGAGGTTAACCTCTCTTGTAATTGAGGCCTCTTTGAAATGGTTTCCACTACCCTAGCCAATTTGCTAAGACCTGTTAATTTTCCGTCTTTAGGTAGATACCCTACATGAGCTTTTCCAAAGAAAGGAACCAAATGATGTTCACACATAGAGTAAAAGGGAATATCCTTAATAAGTACTAGCTCCTCGTGATTTTCACCTGGAAATATTTTTTCTAAATGTTCTCCTGCATCTTCATTTAAGCCTGAAAAAATTTCTTCATACATTTTTGCAATTCTCTTCGGTGTCTCTATTAATCCTTCTCGATCTGGGTCTTCTCCAATCGCCTCTAATATTTGTCTAACTGCACTTTCAATTTTTTTCTTATCCACTGTATAACCTCCCTATGTATAGTAGCTTATTGATTCGCATAATAGCGTACCAAAAGCAATCATTTGATTAATCCAACCAAATCTTATATATTTTACATTTCTTTTACTATATATT
>CAZVEI010000399.1:0-1591 GCA_964626295.1 uncultured Alkalibaculum sp. | reverse complement strand
ACCTTGATCGAGTTCTTAAACACGATGATATCATTGGCATTGCTTGGGGCAGAACCCTGACCTATGTATCTCAACACATTGTAAAGGAAAAATCGAATCTAAATCTTTCTATGGTTCAGTTAGCAGGAGGGGTTTTCCCATATGGGCATTATTTCAATGGAGAGCTTTCTAGACAATCTGGGGAGATCACTAGGGAAATTTCATTAAAATTAGGTGCGAAACCTTATTTGATGAATAATCCCCTTGTTGTAGATAATATAGCTACAAAACAAGTTTTGCTAAATGAATCTACTGTAAAAAACATTTTGGATATGGCAAGAAAGTGTACCATTGCAATAGTAAGTATTGGAAGCTTAGGGAAGACCATATCACCTTTTATAGAGGGTGCATTGACAGAAGAGGATTTACAGTATCTATTAGACAAAAGAGCCGTTGGAAATTTCGTTTTTAGGTATTTTGATATAGACGGAAATGTTATCGACACGCCTTTTTACGATAGACTGCTATGTTCTGAAATAGAGCCTTTAAAGGAGATCCCTCTAAAAATCTGTGTATCTGGAACAAAAGAAAAAGTAGATGCAATTCTTGGTGGCATCAAAGGTGGATTTGTTGATGTACTCATCACAGACAGTGAGACGGCTACTGCATTAATGAAAAAATAATAAATACCGGGAGGTAAAAAGATGGCTATAACGAAAGAAACTTTAGTAGAAATGTATTTAAGAATGAATGAGGCTAGACTATTTGAAGAAAAAGTTGCATGGTTTTTCTCAAGAGGTCTGGTACACGGTACTACCCACTTATCAATAGGGGAAGAAGCATCTGGTGTAGCATCTTGCATGGCTTTAGAAAAAGGGGATTTAGTCTCTGCAACTCATAGAGGACATTCACAAGTAATTGGATTTGGTCTGGATTTAAATAGAATACAAGCAGAATTATTAGGAAAAACAACTGGTTATTGTAAAGGAAAAGGCGGCTCCATGCACATTGCCGATGTAGAAAACGGTAATCTAGGTGCAAATGGTATTGTAGGTGGAGGATACAGTATTTCAGTTGGTGCTGCTCTTACACAACAATACAAAAAAACTGGAAAAGTTGTTCTTTGTTTTAGTGGAGATGGTGCAACAAATGAAGGTAGTTTTCACGAATCCTTAAATTTAGCATCTGTTTGGAAACTTCCTGTGATTTTCTACGTAGAAAACAACTTATACGGTATGTCTACACCAATTGAAAAACATATGAACATTAAAGATATTGCAGAAAGAGCAAAATCTTATGGCATACCAGGAATTATAGTAGATGGAAATGATGCTATAGAAGTGCACGAAACAGTACAAAAGGCAGCTGAATACTGTCGAAGCGGAAGAGGACCCGTATTAATAGAAAGTAAAACCTATAGATGGTTAGGACACTCTAAGAGCGATGCTCAAGCTTACCGTACAAAAGAAGAAGTAAACGAATGGAAACAAAAAGATCCAATAGAGAGACTTAGAGAACATATGGTCGAAAGCAGTATCATTACTCAAACAGAAGCAGATGAAATAGAAGCTAGAGCGCAAAAGGCACTAGATGATTCTGTTGAGTTTGCTAT
>CAZVEI010000398.1:0-1604 GCA_964626295.1 uncultured Alkalibaculum sp. | reverse complement strand
CTCTTTTGAAAGCTCTAGCACCACATTTTGAGATTTCTTTTCGCGTTTACGATTGGTGTAAGTGCACCACAAAAACCAAAATAATAGTAACACCACACAAATAAGAATTATTGGCACTCTTCTTTTCACTCCACCATACTGGCATAAAGAGTATAGATAAAAACACGCAACACCGTATACTGTAAGTGCCAATGGGTTAAGTACTCGGGACCAAAATAAGTACCGATTATCTTTTTTATCCTTCAAATAATATCTCTCCTTGAATTTTACCTTATAAAAAACAACTAGTGCATTTTACGCCTGATTAATGATATCTTTCATCTCAGCTTCTAGCTTTTGCATTGCCACCTTTTCTTTTTCTTTCATCCTTTCAAGCTCATTTATTACATTTTGTACTTGCCTTTTCACCTGAGACACATTTTCTTTAGAACTTTGAATTTTTGACTGCATAAACCAATCAGAAATCAATCCATCAAAAAAGAAATCTGCAAATTTAGTGAATCCACCTGTTTGCACGGATATGTCTGAGCTGATTTTAATGTCTGTTAATTCACTTTTAAAACTGCGCAACAAATATTGAATTTCTTGAACATCAGCATTTGCATCATCAATATGAGAGTGTTTCATGAGATCTGTCATCAGTCCACCACCAAACATATCCCAAACACCCCATCCTTCTGCGTTATCAAGGCTACTCAAAGCGCTATTTACGCTATAAAGAACATTTTCGCCAGCTTCAATGGCTTCATCAATTTCTTTTGTATTATTTTTTGATTCGTTTAGTTGCCTAATTATGTCCATACTCTTTTGCGCTATTTCAGGATTAGAGGCTATAAGTAATTGTTTCTTTTCCTCAAACAATTTATGATACTCAACCTTACAATCTAAATGCTTAGCACGCTCTAAATTTAGTTCCTTAATTTTACGGGTAACACTAGATAAATCCCGAACTCCTTGATTATACTTTAATCTGGCAGACAGGGCTTCTCTCCTCTCTTTTTCCACTCGTTCGTCAAGATTTCCCAGGAAAGAATAAAATATTTTGGCGATGCTCTTATTTTCTAAATTGTCCACATCTTTTTCTTCTTTTTCTACAGTGACTTTTAGTTTAGACACTTTGTTTTCTAGTTCTTCCTGCTCATCTTGTAATTTAAGCAATATATTATCTATTTTTTCTAATTGCTTCATACCTTGAAATGCAGATTCAATTTTTTCATTTATCTCTTTATACATGAGATTCCTCCTAAATTTATTTAATGGGAGAGCATAGGTCTTGCAATATGGCTTAATTTTAGAATATTCAATATTAGATTTTGATTGTTCATTAAGTTTTTATATGTTCTCTCCTATACTAACTATCATACCAATAATGAAGATAAAATTAATAGTTAATTCTACTGATATCCATGTTTGATTTATTAAATCTATTGTTTGTTCTTGTTTGAAAAACTCATAAATACTATTTGCTGTTTTTTCTCCAACATCATCTTGCATACTTAATTCATCTAATTCAGCATTCATTATATTGTCTATCGTTTTATATCTTTTAGCTAAATCCCTTGCAAGCCTTGAACCAACAAGACGGATTCCTAAAGCTGTTATCA
>CAZVEI010000397.1:0-1625 GCA_964626295.1 uncultured Alkalibaculum sp. | reverse complement strand
TCTTGAGTTTCCGTAAAATGTAATGCAAGACAGTATTTTATTTGATTCAGACATATGCAGTTCGAATTTTTAGATAAAATCTCCTTGAATTCAGAATTTGAGTACCCAAATTAATCCCAGAGATCTGAGATTAAAAAACTATTTTTATTTTACTTTATTTAAGCAATCAACTTAAAACGGATTTGCCGGTATTTTGGACGTTTTGTCTTATACCAGAGCCTGACCCCTTCGCGTGCATAAGCTAGTATGCCTGAAATTCCTTTTGCTATTCGATAATATAAAAAATGAACCTTTTGTTTTAAAGGAGCCGCTCTTTCTATTATTTTAGCCTTTAAAACACTACTTTCTTTTTTCATAGATATATGTGCTAAAAAAGCCATACACAAGCTAATCAGCATATTTAAAGCATTGATCGCTTTTAAACTTCTGACACGAAAGTCTTCGAATTTAAATATTTGTTTTTTAGATCGAAAGTATTCTTCAATTCGCCATCTAGAAAAGTAGAGTTTAGCTACATTTATCACGTCTTCTTTAGATTTTATTTCCTTATTCGTTAAAAGCATCATAGGGGATTGAGTGATGCCATAGATAAGCACAAGATTTACGTTTTTACGTGAAGCTGTAACCTGTACTTTTATATGTGAGAGGTAAGCTGTATGCTCTTTTCCTTTGTAGAAAAAGCCTGCTTTAATTTTACCCTTTCTACGGTTACAAAGTTCGGTAGCTGGCACCCATTTGTTATGTAAGAGAAGCTTTCGCCTTTTAGTAAGGCGGATGACATAATCCTGATTTAATTCATCTAACTTTAAAAACATCTTATTGTCATCATAGCCACGATCCATAATAAACGTAGCTTTGCCAAAGAGTTTAGCACCTCTTTCCATGGCTGAGAACGTTATGGTATTTGTTGATTTGAAATTTTTCTCTCTAGAAGAATGAATTTCAGAAAAGATACTAACAGGATGCCCGTTACCCGTCATAGCACACGCTTCGGTAACATGATAGCCCTTTTTATAAATGCTTTTTGAAGATGAGCTAGCAGAGCCATCTCTGACCATACCAAGGCTCTCA
Source organism: uncultured Alkalibaculum sp. (assembly GCA_964626295.1). Classification (GTDB taxonomy): domain Bacteria; phylum Bacillota; class Clostridia; order Eubacteriales; family Alkalibacteraceae; genus Alkalibaculum. The sequence goes on along the minus strand of CAZVEI010000397.1, from coordinate 554 downwards.
AATTTATAGCCCTCAGGCTTTACAACATCGCTATCATCAATATGAACAACTGGTTCATTAGGAATCCACTTACTGATATTCTTTAGGTAATTATAAAGTAACAATTCAGAAGAATCATTAGCGAGGTGACGCGAAAGACGTTCAATGGTATTTTTCTTTTTAATATCTTCGTGAAGGGAATCAGCAACATCAGAGAGAATACAACTGTTAGAAGCGAGCATGCCATAAGTCATGTCAGCAACAAACTTTTTTTGTGGCCTCGGGAGACCTTTAGAAAATTTTTGAGAAAAAGTTAAGATTTCACGTTTCATAGTGTAAGTATTTGTAGTAAAATAAGCCATAGGGATTCCTTTCTATTTTGTTTAGTAATTTTTTTCTTGGTAAGCTTAATTTTACTACAAAAGAGATAGGAATTCCTTATTTTTTGGCATTCTCTGCAAGTTGTGTATAACAAATCTGTGAAAAATATAGCCTGTAGATAAAAGTACGGAAACTCAAGATCAGTTGAGGATTGATTAAGAAATCTTTATAGTATATAATAGGTTAAGCAAAAC
>CAZVEI010000396.1:0-1632 GCA_964626295.1 uncultured Alkalibaculum sp. | reverse complement strand
TTCCTTATTTTCTTCTTTATAAATCCAAAAATGTTCTAAAAGCATTTCTAGTTCTCTCATCATTTTTACCTTTCGAATTCTATTGTGAAGGCAGGCATTTCCAGGTCGCCGTCTTCACAATGGAGGATACATTTTTTGTGCCTAGAATCAGGCGAAATTACTTTATAATTTCGACCATCTTCCGTTCTACTACCATAATCTGTTCCATTAAGTCCCTTACTCAACCAACGGAGTAATGTGGTTCGAACATGAGAAGGAATCGTAGGTAGATTTTCAAAGTCAATCTTGTTTTCTATAATATACTGATCCATAACCTTGCGTTCTTCTTCTCTAAGGGCAATGATTCTTTGTAACATATCCTTTTTCTTTTGCTCGTTATTTCTTATAGGAGCAGTTCTTGATTTTTCTCTATAGGTTCGGATACGTGGCTTGATTTTTTGAATAGTAGATCTTTCTGCAAAAATATCACTATTGATGCTATCCGTCTCCCTTATCTCATTTGCCTTGATATGCTTCATATGAAAAATTCCAAAGGCAAAACTAGATAGTTTATGTGCTTCATTGATATCTTTACAGTTTAAAAACATTTTGCCTAATTTCTTATACTCTTCCTTGCGATTAGCTGCGCTATTTCTACTTTCCGATATTTGGGCAGCATAACGAGTTATTTTTCGAATAATTTCATTTGTAATGTCTAACATCTTAGAGGCTTCACTTTCCCGATTAGGAGACCCTAAAAACCATTCTTCTAGATTTTTCCACCTGCTATAGAAATTCTCTTTTAACAACTCATAAGAAATCTCTGTATCTAATCTGGGAATCGATAATTCGTATTCAATGGCCTTTTCTAGAACGGTTATCACATCACTTGCGTGATAGGATTTTAAAATGTATTCAATAGCCGAGCCATTATTTTGTAACCCTTTTATAAAATCTCTTAGATACTCAATAAATTTATCTTTAAATATTAAAAATTCCTTGGTCTTCATCATTTCTTCTGCTTTTATGCTGTAGAGATCTCGAATGTAATCCTGATAGTTTTGATTAAGCCTTTTAAAATCAGCACTTAAATTATTCCACCAATTGTGAACAGTTTTACTATCTTCGTCCATGATAAGGGGTAATTTGCCCAATTCTTCTTTAATTCGCTCCAGAAGGGATGGTTCTAAAGAAGCGCTTTCTGCATGAAGATTTTCTAATCGTATGGTCAATCGCTCAATCTCTACACTATACTCTGAAAGTTGATAACGAAATTGCTTATTTTTAAATTCTTCTACGGTGCTTACTTTAGAAGTATCTTGAATGGCTAATAGATTTCTCCAAAAAATAAGTGCATCTAAATCCTGACGACATTGTTCTATAGTGTATTCCTTGAATTCATGGTGTTTTTTTAGCTCCTCAAAAACCTCTTCCTTGTAGAGATAATGTTTCATTTTTTCGTATTCTAAATAAAAATACCTTAAAATAGAGCGATACCTCCAAGTATTCTCTGTAGTAAGGTAACGCATTTCATCAATTTGTTTTGTCAGCTTATTGGATATATCCATTATTTTAATTCTTCCTTTTGTTTTCTTTAGCTTCTTCTAATCTGATATCAATACATATCTATTTCTTATATTCATCACTCTATAG
>CAZVEI010000395.1:0-1635 GCA_964626295.1 uncultured Alkalibaculum sp. | reverse complement strand
TTGTCTGGTCTAGAATCGCTTGGTCTATTGCAACTTGCCCTATTACTTCTTTTATTGCTTCGAAGGTAATCGCTCCTGGTCTAAGTATATTAGGAATCGGTTCTGTTAGGTCGATTACTGTTGACTCAAGACCTATGCTGCTGTCGCTAGATGCAATAATAGCGTCTACTTTTCCGTTTAAGTCCTTTATGACATGCATTGCCTTTGTAGGACTGGGTTTTCCTGATATATTGGCGCTAGGGGCAGCTATTGGCGTATTAGATTCTTCTATTAAGGATCTCGCTATTTTATTAGAAGGCATTCGAATAGCCACTGTATCTAGGCCTGCTGTAATAACCTGAGGAACAATGGTTGATTTATTAAAAATCATCGTTAGTGGTCCTGGCCAAAAAGTCTTTGCTAGGAGCTTCGCCTTTTCGGGGATTTCGTCTACTAGTCTTTCTAACATACTCATATTGGATATGTGAAGAATTAACGGGTTGTCAGAAGGTCTGCCCTTGGCAATATAGATTTTTTTTACTGCCTCTTCATCTAAGCCATCTGCACCTAAGCCGTACACGGTCTCTGTTGGCATAGCTACCGTTCCCTTATTTTTGATAATATCCGCAGCTTGACGAATTAACTCCATGTCAGGATTTTCGCTGCTTATATTAAATACTTTTGTCATATGATTTACTTCCTTTGATTTGTTGTCTGAATTTACTATTAATAGGAATTATAACATAGAGCGGAAATTTGTGCGAGTGTGAAATAGACTTATGAGGTGGTCAGGTGGTCAGGTCGTCACCTGACCACCTGATGCTAGGCAAGCCATCTCGTCAGCAGTATTCCACATATAATCCCTAGTATAATAGAAAAGCCCGACGTCCGCCCTTTCCATAGGGCGCTGGATTTTGGGATGATTTCTTGACAAGTTATGAATAGCATGGCTCCTCCCGCGAAGCCAAGGCATAGTCCTATGAAGCTTTCTGAGACGTTTCCGATATAGCCTCCTAGCCAAGCGCCTATGCCCATGGGGACTCCTGCGTATATGGTGTAGAGGAGTATTTTAAATTTTGAAATTCCGCTTATACTTAGAGGCGCTGCCATAGCCATGCCTTCTGGTATATTGTGGATGAGGATAATAATGGCTAAGCTAAGTCCTAAGTGGGGGTCTGCTACAAGGCCTGAACCTATGGCTAAGCCTTCGGGAAAGTTGTGGGCTGCAATGCTAATACCCATCAAGGCTCCGGCTCGTAAAAAATCATTTTTCATGTGACCGCCTGAGAAGTGGAAAGAGAGGAGCTGATCAATTACGCTAATTAATGCTACTCCTAATACGATTCCTAGTATGGCTACGCCTAAACCTGATAAAAAAGCCTCTGGCAATAAGTCAAAGCATACAATAGCAATCATTAGCCCACCTGAGAAGCCTAGTGTAAAGCTAAAGAGACGATTTGATGGGTTTTGGATTACAAAAGAGGAGAACCCTCCCAACCCTGTCCCAATGGTTCCAGCGAAAAAGCCTAGTAGTGTGATTTCGAATAATGTATCGATGTTCATTGATACGCCCCCTGTGGTTTGTGTGTGGTTTGTGGTTTGTGATCTTTTATTTATATTCGGGTTGGGGGGGAATTAGAAGTGAATTGAGGGGGG
>CAZVEI010000394.1:0-1645 GCA_964626295.1 uncultured Alkalibaculum sp. | reverse complement strand
TAAGTTCGGATGATCTGCCTCATTCTGCTCCTACCCGAAAACAAATTGCTGATAGATGCTAGCCAGAAGATGAAAGAGCTAAAGGCACATTGTTTAGATTTAGCAGATGATGATATGAACGCCTTTGGTGAAGTCATAAAAGGTACAAGAAAGAAAAAAGAATCTCCAGATCAATACGAAGCTATTTTACAAAAGGCTACAGACCCTCTAGTAGCAATATTAGAAAGCTGTGAGGTCATTTTAATGGAAATTGAAAAGGTTCAAAAGGAGAGTTATACAAAGGTACTCGGGGATTTAGCTGGAGCTGTGTATTTATCTGAAGGTGCCGCTACAGCTGTTAAAAAAGGTATAGAAGTTAATTTAACTTATCTTTCTGATATAGCTTATAAAGAAAGAATTAGAGAAAACATAGAAAAAACGTATGACAATTGTAGCAAACTTAAAAATCAAGTGATGAATGAGATGTTTCATTAAGAGATCAAAAGTTATTTTTTAAAGAGGACTTTCTCTTTGTTTGTAGAATAATATATTTATAATAGATGAATAGGGGAGTGTTTGATGTGAACATTAGATTACAAATTTTACATGATTTAGATTTGAAGTTTCCAATTACCTCCAAAAGATATCGAAATCTGCACAAAGTAGAAAAAGACGAGCTATTCCAAGTATTGAAGGAAATGGGGGAAGAGGGGTTAATCGATTTGTGTGGCGAAGAAAATGAGCCCTTTACAGAAATAAATTTAGAAAATATCCTCATAAGTAGAGACGGAAAAGAACTTTTACACAGTAGTTGTAGTAAAGCTTAAGAATAGTACCGTATAAAAAGAGGTCACGATAGCTTTCATTAGTTGAAGCTTTTGTGGCCTCTTTTATTGGGAGATATTTAACAATATGTATCAAAATAAATCTTATCATAAATGATAATATAAAATCGATACACAAAATAACATAAGAATTTAAAATAATAATATGTATTTACTGTTTAACGGTTTTTACATAGAATTTACAACATAAAACTTAGAACTTTTACAGATACTTTCTCAGTATAGAGTAGGTATGATATAATCAAAGAAAACATCTTCAAGGAGGAATTAGGTGGAATTTTTAAATAGTTTTAAAGGATATAATGATTATGAATTATATTATTCAGAATGGTTGGTAAAGGAACCTGTATACACTGTGATTCTTTTTCATGGCATGGCAGAATACGCAGGTAGGTACAACCAATTTGCTGAGTTTTTAAATAAAAATAATTGTGATGTGTACGCCTTAGATTTCCGGGGGCATGGCAAGAATATACGTTTTAATGTAAAAGGTCACTTTGCAGACGAAGAGGGATGGCAAGTAGTGGTAGATGACATGGAATTGTTCATAGACCATGTATTACAGTCCTGTCAATCGGATCATGTAATACTATTTGGACATAGTATGGGTTCTTTATTGGTTCGATCATACCTTATAAAACACAATAATCCAAAGATAAAAAAGGTTATTTTATCAGGAACACCAGCTATACCCAGTAGACGGATTCTAAAGATCGCAAAGCTACTTTCTTCTATACTTGCAACTAGTGATCCGAAAAAACCATCACCTTTTATGGATAAGATGGTATTTGGAAATTATGGTAAACAAATACAAGAACCAG
>CAZVEI010000393.1:0-1652 GCA_964626295.1 uncultured Alkalibaculum sp. | reverse complement strand
TAATATAAATAATACAGAGATTATCAAGGCCGTTGAACACGCCGGATATGGAGCTTCTATATTTGCACGTGGAGCGAGGGTTGAAAGGCAAGGAGAGAAGGCAGTGAACCCAGTAGAAGAGGAAGTAAAAGAAATGAAACAGCGTGTTATTATTTCCTTTGCTTTCCTTATTCCACTAATGTACGTGTCAATGGGGCACATGTTAGGTCTTCCTCATCCTAGTTGGCTAACGGGACCTGAAAATGCTATTACTTTTGCATTTATACAATTCCTACTTACATTGCCTATTGTGTACGTCAATCGCAAGTACTACCGAGTTGGCTTTAAGAGCCTATTTCATGGTACGCCCAATATGGACTCCCTGATTGCCATAGGCTCAGGAGCAGCATTAGTGTATGGAATCTATGCTATTTTTAGAATTGGATATGGTTTAGGACATAATGACTTACACTTAGTACATCAATACACGATGGATTTATATTTTGAGTCTGCAGCAATGATTTTAACGCTGATTACACTTGGTAAACTGCTAGAGACGAGAGCGAAAGGAAAGACTTCTGAAGCCATTTCTAAATTATTAGATCTTGCACCAAAAACAGCAGCAGTCATTCGCGATGGTCAAGAGGTTGAAATCCCTGTAGAAGGCGTAGTAAAAGAGGATGTTATAGTAGTAAGGCCAGGGCAGAGTATTCCAGTAGATGGGGTGATTATTGAGGGAAGTACAGCAATAGATCAATCTGCTTTAACAGGAGAGAGTATCCCAGTAGAGAAAAACGTAGGAGATAGGGTCATAGCTGCTACTATAAACAAAACAGGATTTTTCAAATTTAAGGCTGAAAAAGTTGGCGATGACACTACATTAGCACAGATTATTCAACTAGTAGAAGATGCTAGTTCATCTAAGGCGCCTATTTCAAAGTTGGCAGATAAAATTAGTGGAATCTTTGTTCCTGTAGTAATAGCCATAGCTATAGTATCCACTGTTGTGTGGTTACTATTAGGGCAGTCCTTTGAATTTGCTTTATCTATAGGTATTTCCATATTAGTCATATCTTGTCCATGTGCTTTAGGTTTAGCTACACCAGTTGCGATTATGGTTGGAACAGGTAAGGGTGCATCTAATGGAATATTGATTAAATCTGCAGAATCCTTAGAAATTCTTCATACGATTAATACCGTTGTATTAGATAAAACAGGCACGATTACAGAAGGTAAGCCTGTGGTTACAGATATTATAACAATGAATGAAGAAACAGAAAAAAATCTATTGCAAATTGCAGCATCACTAGAAAAGCCTTCAGAACATCCACTAGCAGAAGCCATTGTTGAAAAATCAAAAGAAGAGAGCATACTAGCAAAAGACGTTACGGAATTTGAAGCTATTTCTGGAAGAGGTATCGTTGGTAAAATTGATGGAAAAGAGTATATTGCGGGTAATTTAGCCTTGATGAGAGAAAAAAATATAGAAGTAAGTGCCTTCCAAGATACTTCAGATAGTTTTGCTATAGAGGGTAAGACTCCTTTGTACTTTGCAGATAGCCGAAAGCTTTTAGGAATTATTGCTGTAGCGGATGTAGTCAAACCTACAAGCCGTGATGCCATCGAACAGTTTAAAGCTATGGGCATCGATGTAGTAATGCTTACAGGTGACA
>CAZVEI010000392.1:0-1653 GCA_964626295.1 uncultured Alkalibaculum sp. | reverse complement strand
TTAGTCCCTGGCGCTGTGGCATTCCTTTCCAGTCAGTTTCTCTGCTTTATTAGCTGATTTTTTTATACTATAAAATTGAGTATTAAGTAGATAAATTTCTGCACTTATCTTATGATCTACTTTCGGGAGGTGTATCTATTTCTGTAATCTTACAATGGTATTTCTTAGTATATTGTCTCCCATTAGGATCTGCACCTATAAAAACTTTATAGGCTTCTATAGTTTCAAACATATCTTTATCATATACGCTCATCATAACTGCATCGAGGCCCTTCGTCAAAGCCATAGCAAAATACGTTCGATCTAACACCATTCTATTAGGTAAATTAAAGGACACATTGGCAACACCTAACATTGTTTTTACGCCTAATTTTTTTACTTGTTCTACTACTTCTAGGGTTTCCATTAAACTGTTTGGGTATGTTTTAGCAGGAAGGGATAAACAATCTACAATAATATCCTTTTTATCAATGCCGTATTCTGAGGCCCTTTGTATAATTTTCTTCGCAATTTCAACTCTGTCCGAAACCTTTTCACAAATTCCCTTTTCATCAAAAGTCATCGCAATAATACAAGAACCATATTTCTTAGCAACTGGCAAAAGGCTATTCATGCTCTTCTCTGTACCATTAACAGAATTGATGATTCCTTTACCTGGGTATGCTCGTAAAGCTACTTCTATGATTTCAGGATGAATGCTGTCAATTTGGAGTGGAGCATCTACACTTGAAGCGATTTCTTCTATACCGCAGAGCATAGCCTCCTTCTCGTCGATCCCAGGAATGCTGACATTTAAATTAATAATTTGAGCTCCTGCTTTTTTTTGTTTCCTAGCAGAAGTGTAGAAAAAAGAATCGTCCTTGTTTAAAAGGGCCTCTGTATAGTCTTTTCTTCCAGTTGGCACTAAGGCTTCACCCATAACTGTGATTCCTTCAAATAAGACAGGGTTTCTTGTGGATGCTGCAATTGTAAAACGTTTCTTTTCCTGAGGTTTTAATTTCACATCTTTTAATCCCTCTTTGCACTTTGCAATATGAAGTGGTGTGGTTCCACAACAGCCTCCAACTATAGAGACTCCCATATGAACCATCTTTTTCATATGGTCTACAAATGTCTTTTCATCAATGTCGTAATGCGTTTTATTTCCTATTACTACTGGAAGGCCTGCATTCGGTTGTACAATAATTGGTATAGAAGAATAAGTCACAAGCTTTTCAACTATAGGCAGCAATTGCTCTGGTCCAAAAGAGCAGTTAATACCTAAAGCATCTACTTTTAAACCTTCTAAAATAGCTACCATAGCTACAGGATCTAGGCCGAACATCGTTTTCCCATCTTTATTAAAAGTCATGGTACATATAACTGGCAAATCTGAATTTTCTTTTGCTGCTAAAACGGCAATTCTCGCCTCTGAAATATCCGACATAGTCTCTATAATAATGAGATCACAGCCTGCATTTTTTCCAGTCAAAACTTGTTTTTTAAATTGTTCATATGCTTCATTAAAAGTCATATCGCCAATGGGTTCCATCATTTTTCCTAAAGGTCCTATATCTAATGCCACATACGCTCCCTGAGCTACTTCTTTAGCATTATTAACTCCTGATGTAATAATTTCCTCAAGGGAATATTTACTTGTAGACAATTTAAAGT
>CAZVEI010000391.1:1401-1662 GCA_964626295.1 uncultured Alkalibaculum sp. | reverse complement strand
TTTCCACCCTATAACAAATGTCTTCGTATTCCTCAAGAATCGATATAAACTTCTTGAATTTAACTCTTGAATAGCATTCCAATTGACTAAACTCTGCATCTTTTCACCATCTTTTCTGTTTTTAATTGATATCTATATGGACGTAATGCAAATCTTTTTATCTTTTTCTTTAATATAAATCATTTCTAATTTTAAACCATATATTTTACTTAATTTGTCTTCTGTCAGAACATCTTTCGAATTTCCAAATATAAATTCACT
>CAZVEI010000391.1:0-1391 GCA_964626295.1 uncultured Alkalibaculum sp. | reverse complement strand
AATCAGAGCTTCATTGTTAATTTATGCTAACATAATTTGTATATACAAGTCAAGGATATATGTAAATCATACTAAATCGGGAAAATATTTCATAGTCAATGCTCTTTTTGCACAACATAATATTTTCTATATTAAATATAAAAATTTTTCTTTCTAAATGTTTATTATGTTCCTCTCAGAATTACTTGACAAGCATAGCTTTAAACTGATAATTTTATTATCAGACTAAAATACAGAATAAAGAAGGAGGAACTTGGCTTAGGCCAGGAAAACAGATGAGCGATAAGATTAGAATAGGTATTGTAGGATACGGAAACCTTGGCAAAGGTGTAGAATTAGCGTTGGGACAAAATCCAGATTTTTCCTTAGAGGCTATTTTTACAAGAAGGGATCCAGAAAAGGTTCAAACTACTTCAAAAGCAGTTCATATTTCTCATATTACACATTATATCGAAAAAATTGATGTAATGATTGTTTGTGGTGGTTCTGCTACAGATTTACCACAACAGACACCACAGCTTGCTGAGCTCTTTAATACAGTAGATAGCTTTGATACTCACGCCAAAATACCTGAGTATTTCAACAAATTAGATTCTGTTGCAAAAAACTCCGGTAAGCTTAGCCTAATATCTGTTGGTTGGGATCCAGGATTATTTTCATTAAATCGCCTTTTAGGCCAGGCTGTGCTTCCGAATGGAAAAGATTATACTTTCTGGGGAAAAGGTGTAAGTCAAGGACATTCAGATGCTATTAGAAGAGTAGAAGGCGTTAAAGAAGGCATTCAGTATACCGTTCCTGTTGAAAAGGCTATTGAGAGGGTCCGGACTGGTGAAAATGTAGAGCTTTCAGCAAGGGAAAAACACGAGAGGGTTTGCTATATTGTACCAAAAGAGAATGCTGATTTAGAAAAAATCACAAATGAGATTACGAACATGCCAAATTATTTTGCAGACTACAATACGACTGTACATTTTATAACGGAAGAAGAAATGCAAAAAGACCACAAGGGCATGCCTCACGGAGGATTTGTCATCCGAACAGGCGTTACTGGAAAGGGTACAAACCAGAGAATAGAGTTTAGCTTAAATCTAAATAGCAATCCAGAATTTACTTCAAGTGTGCTAGTAGCTTATGCAAGAGCAGTTTATAGACTATCTAACGAAGGTCAAACTGGAGCTCGTACTGTGTTAGATATCCCATTTAGCTACTTATCTCCAAAATGTGGAGAAGATTTAAGAAGAGAACTTTTATAGCCACCAACAATCAGGACCAGCGCCAGAGCTTTAGGATCAAGTCTTACGGGTCAAAAGACCCAGCTCTAGATAATGACTCGATCAATAGAAGATTGCGTATCTAAATAAAAATACCCACAAAGGAAAACCGAAAGTTTT
>CAZVEI010000390.1:0-1684 GCA_964626295.1 uncultured Alkalibaculum sp. | reverse complement strand
TCGTTAGCCTTGTTACAAAATGATTTTCTTGCCTTAAAATAGTTAAAATCTTTGCTAAGTCTTCCGATTTTAACGTAGTAATATCCATATTTGCTACCTGAATTTGTCCTTCATCCATATGTAAAAGCCTTCCAAACATTAAAAGTGTTGTAGATTTACCGGCACCATTTGGACCAATTAAAGAAGTAAGACCTGCCTTTGGAATGGTAATATTCAAAGGACCTATTCCCACCTCATCATTATACATTTTTTTAGCATTATCTATCTTTATCATAATGATCCCTTCCTTTCGTCCAATTTGAACCGATGCAAAAGAACCTACAAACCAAGTTTCAATATTTTGCGTCATTTGAAAAAGCAATCCAATAAAAGTAGAAATTGCAGAGATGACTGCCCCAAGCATCATCCCAATAATTGGGACAATTAAAGAGGAACGAAGCTTGATTTTTTTGAGAAATAAAAAGAAAATCATAGTGCCTACAAAGGAAAAAAGAATTGCACCAGTCATTCTTTGCACTAGAGTTGGGGCAGGAAATATTAAATAAACAAAAAGAAGTCCCAAACCCGCCCATTCAATTGTTCCTGTTGTGGTAGGTTCAACTAAGCGATTTTGTGTGATAAGTTGCATTACCAAACCCGACATAGACATTGCAGCTCCAGTAAGCATTAGTGCAGCTGTTCTTGGAACGCGAGTGATGAAAAACATATCCATTCCATCTGCCTGTCCTCGTATATCATAAACTCCAGTGAAAGTGATACAATACCCAGGGTGATAACAGCTATAATCGCTAATATAAAAGGTTTTGTCCATATTCTATTGTTGTTGTGATGTTGAGGCTGAGATATCCCAGCCCTAGTCTTATTTTGTATTGTACTCTTTAGCACTATAATGCACTCCTTTAACTACTTAGCTAAAGCGCTTGCTAGATCCTTAAGTAACTCTAGATAAGTTTGTATGGATTCATTTGTATAAGTATCTTCTGGTGCATAAACTATTTTTCCTTTAGTAACAGCAGTTATATTTTTAAGAGCAGGAGAGTTATCTATAACATCCTGAGCTGGAACGACATCAGTTGTAGAGGATACGGATGCATCACGGTCTAGTACAAAAATCCAGTCAGGATTACTTTGCGCAATAGCTTCAACAGAAACATCATCACCCTGGTGATCTGAAGACGTAGTGTCGACTTCTAATGCTGGAGCCCATTGAAAGATGTCATACATTGGTCCCCAAACACGTCCAGAACCAGGCGCTGAAAAACCAATATCTCCACCAGAAACTACAATGCTCATAATGGTATCCGTTCCATTATATGTAGATTTAGCCTCTTCAATAGCTTTATCAAAATCAGCTATTAATTTTTCAGCCTCTTCATTTTTATCGAAAATTTTCCCTAATGAGATTGTAGAATCCTTAAGTCCATTTACTAAGCTTTTTCCAGGAGTATCAGCCTCCTCAGAAACATCAACATTAAGATCGATAACAGCTGCATTTGGCACTAATTCTTTTATATCTTCATAGAAGCTAGCAAATCGTTGACCAACAATTACAAGTTCAGGATCTGCTGCTGCGATAAGTTCAAGGTTTGGTTCACGGTGATTCCCAATATCTAGGACAGACTCATCACTTACATATGGTGAATCCGCAGGCATTACACCCTTTGGAACAGCTGCTAATTCAATT
>CAZVEI010000389.1:0-1701 GCA_964626295.1 uncultured Alkalibaculum sp. | reverse complement strand
ATATACTCTACCATCCTTTTCAATGGCGTTTAATAATATTTTTCTTTCTTCATTTAATTTTGCATAATCTTTGAATGCTCTAATATCATAATTGGCCATTAAGTATTCATCTGCACAATATAATACTTCTTTTGTGCCTACAATCTGGGCGGCGAATACTGTGTTGATGTCTTTTAAGTGGACAATCTGAGTATCTCGTTTAACTTCAAAAGAAAGATTGCCTGCAGCAATCATTAATTTGTAGGGGTCAATGATATCGTCAGTATAAATAGCTAGGTCTATATCACTATCGTTTCGCCCTTCTCCTTTGGCGAAGGATCCAAAGAGATAGATAAATTTGGGATTAAATTCTTCTTTTAAAAAACATACTATTGTATTCTTATCTTTTTCTGATAAGTACATTTTTCTCACCCTTTTTCTCATATTATATACTAAATTAGTTTGATTATATACTTGCAAACAAAAGATTAATGTGATGTATATTAGTTAGTGTCACTGCCCTTCACGTACAATTAAGAATCTAGAATGCAAAATTAAGGGAGTTTATGAGGGACAGTTAGGCATTTACGGAATGAAGTAAATACCTACCTTTTCTGAATTCCATTATTATTCTTCTTCTGTCTATTAGAAGTAAAGAAGAGAATTTGGTATAATAATTATAAATGTAATCTTATAGTGTTACATATTAAAACACTACTGTGTTACATAAGGAGGCTACACAACTATGAAATTTTACAAGGAAAATAAAAGCATCATTAAAATACTTTGGATTTTAGCGATTCTATTCACTTTATTTGGTTGTAAAAATGAAACCACTCAAAGTAAACATACTTATATAGATGATAAGTATACGCCATTGTATGGAAATAAGATTTTTACTATGGAAGAGATTATTGAATTATCTAAATGGCAATAGCAGCGGAAATTCCATTTTAATAGGTGGAGTTGAAGTAGGCGCTTTTGAGCGTAGTTTTGGTCCATTCTATGGAGATACTCTAGGACAATGGTCCTTAGAATCTCTTTACTGGCAATTCTATCCTAATATGGCTGATCTAAAAGAATTACAGCTAAAAGATAACTCTGTTAAGGGATTTGCTTTTACGACAGATCACCCTAGTGATATAAAGCATCACTTTGTCAACTTTGTAGAAGATGGTTCCTTGTGGGTTTATACTTTAAGATTAGATGCAACGTTTTTTTCACAAGAAGATGCAATCGAAATAGCTGAAAGGGTTACCTTTTATGAAGATAGCTTTTCAGCCCCAGCTCCTGATTATGGTTCATGAAGATTAATGTGTTAGTTTACCCTTTTTCAAATAGTGTAAATCATCCACCTTATCAATTCAACTTTCGCAATAAATTTACTTCTATAAATTTATTGCGAAAGTTTTTTATAAAAGATGAGAGGGGCACATCAAGATGGTGACTTATATCTCCTAAAATATGGATTAAAAAGTCACCGTCCCGATATGCCTCTTTACTTCTCTATATTCCACGATATTATCCAAAGCATAAGGAACTAGGCTATAAGACATGTGCCAGTAATTTAGGTATAAGCAGAATTGCATTATGCACATGGGTAAAGTACATCTAGCTAAATCAAACCCATCTTCTGTAGCCCTTTCAAAATGAACTTCAATATATTTCTCTCCATTTTCTTCAAGAATTTGAGAATGGACAATCTTGGTTTCGTCCCCTAAT
>CAZVEI010000388.1:0-1705 GCA_964626295.1 uncultured Alkalibaculum sp. | reverse complement strand
AACTTATTCGACAGCATATGGCTTGTAATAGGTTGGACTTTTGATTGTAGCAGCTAGTACAGCCGCTTGTGCATAGCTTATCTCATCTACATTTTTGCGAAAATATGTCTGGGATGCAGCCTGTACTCCCCAAGCATTTGCAAAACCTACTTTATTTAAATAGGCCTCTAAAATCTGATCTTTTGTCCATTTTCGCTCTAGTCCCATAGCTAGATGTATCTCTATGACTTTTCTCTCCAGTTTTTTCTCAGGCGTAAGATGTGTAAGTTTAATAAGCTGTTGAGTAATAGTACTTCCACCAGGTCCGTTTAAAGAACCTGTAGCGATGACATTAATCCCAGCTCTCGTCAAACCTTGTAAGTCTACACCATTATGAGAGTAAAATCGCTCATCTTCAATGTCAATAAAGGCATGTTTAACATGTTCTGGAATTTTATCAATGCTTACAATTTCCCTTTTTTCTTTGCCTTGTAACTGTTGGTAAAAGTCCCCGTTTTTATCGACTACAGAAGTAGGCTCGATATATTTAAAGTTGCTTAGGTCTAATTTTGGAGCTTTACTGATCCATGAAAGGGCAATAGCGCCTATAACAATGCCACCTATAAGCATTAGAATCAATAAGATAATCAAAGACCACTTGAGATAAAAGTTAAACTTTTTCTTGGGTTTTTTTTCTGGTTTGTTCTCCATTTCCGGCGCTGTTTCCACTTCTGGTTCTTCAATTGGTTCTTCAACATTTTTCAAAGGTTCGTTTTGATGCTCATTGCTGTAATCATCATTTATGTATTGTCTATCGTAATGATCACTTTCAACAATGATTTTATCATCATTCTCGTTATTGTTCTCCATTCTTAACCCCCTATTAAGATTAGACATAGATTCGGTAATTTTACTACTTACATATTTTGAACCGGATTGTCTGTAATAAGATGAATGATGAAATCTTAAGATTAAGATTTTCATCATAGGAAAAATTAAACTATTGAATTCAACTTATTATAATATTTTATTAACATAAATATCAATCTTTTTCACTGATTATTATGATTTCTTACAAATATTTATGATTTATATGCAAATTTGTTTACAATAAAGCAAATAATAAGATGTTTATTCTCTTGAGAGGCAATATATAAGTCCTTGCTTTTGCAGAAACCATATACTGAATAAAGTTCTGTTTTGTGGTAAAATTAATAAATAAATGAAAAAGTAAGCGAGTGATATAATGATTAATGGAAATATAGAAGGTATTCGAAAGTCCATACTTAATGAATTAGAGAGCCTTATAGATTATGAAATACCTCGAGATATGGTCCTCGATGACCACGTAGTGAATATTTTACTTGATACTACACAAAAAATTAATAAAGAAATTTTAATAATCATAGACCATAGTAATAAGGTAGCAGCAATAGGTGTAGGAGAACACAATAGAGCCACTTTCCCCAATATTAGTAAACTTGGAAGGAAAAGGGGCTTAAATGGCTTGAGGAGTTTCCATACTCATCCAGGTGGAAATCCAAGCTTATCCTCTGCAGACAAATCCTCCTTAGTGGAGATGAAGTTTAATCTTTTAGGAGCTATTGGGGTAAGTTCAGTAGGACAACCTATATTTAATATTGGTTTTATTCATTTAAAAGATGAGGATATAACTGTAGAAGAATATGGGCCACTTTCTCTAAATGTTCTAAATAGATTTCAATTT
>CAZVEI010000387.1:0-1708 GCA_964626295.1 uncultured Alkalibaculum sp. | reverse complement strand
TTTGGGGTCAGCTTTCAGCGGCCAGCGGTCAGGTTTGGGTATTCCTTTGGGGTCTTAGATCCTCGCTTTGCTCTAGGATGACTGGGGATGGGAGCTGGGGTCTTTAGCTCCGAGGTTTGTAGTGACTGCAAGGAGCTACAAGCCTGCAAGCTACGACTAACCACCTTATCAATAATCTCCATAAATCAACGGCGTTCCTAAAATTACATACGTTTTATCCTCATCCCCATTATACTTAATTGCTATATTTAAATTCACTTTATTTCTTCCAGTAGTGATGTGGTCTTTTATTGCTTTGTTGTAGCCACTGGTGGTTTGGAAGTTTTCTCGGATGAAGCCGCCTTCTACGAAAGCTGTGTTTGTTGCTTGAAGTGTTTTTATTGTAACCCTCTTCATTTCTTGCTCTGTAATTTGTCCGTCATAGCTTCCTTTGTACATTAGGAAGTTTTGGGATTCTATGTTTGCTTTTTTTAATTTCTGTTTTGTTTCACTGTACAAAGTGACATTCTTTTTATCTTTTATAATAATATCAACACTGGTTACTTTGTCGTCTTCGATCTTGTGAAACACGTTCTTCTGCTCCCCAATATAAGAAATCTCTTTATGAGCCATTTCGATAGAGCTTGTTTGGTCTTTGGCTATATTTAATGTGGATTTTATTTTCTCTATGTCTTCTGGCGTTTTAAAATCTATATGTATTTCAATGCTGTCTAAATGAGCACCTGTAGCTTCAAAGCCTTTCTCGAGGACTTTCTCATCGTCCTTTTGGAAGGGGTAGAAGGTGCTTCCTATTGTAAAGGAAATGCAGGTTATGAGGCTTAGGATTAGGATGGTTTTTTTCATTTGGTCGTTCAGCTCCTTGTTTAGGTGGTCAGGTGGTCAGGTGGTCAGGTGGTCAGCAAATATGCGACTTGCGTCGCAGTGAACAATGAACGATGAACAGTTTACAATATAAAAGCCAAGTAAGTAGTCGCATATTTGTATTGTTCCGTGTTCAATGTTCATTTTTCATTGTTCAATTAATATAAAATCCTTGTAGTATATAGTGTATACTTTAATATCTAGTTCGATGGGATCCTTCGCTTCGCTCTAGGATGACCGGGTAGGAACTTGGGTTGGCTTCGTGGGTCTTTAAGATCCTTTGCTTCGCTCTAGGATGACTAGGGCAGCTAACTGGGAATGGCTTTGGGGGTCTTAAGATCCTTCGCTTCGCTCTAGGATGACATAAGCAGGTACTCGGGTCTTTTCGTGCCGAAGGCACATTTTAGGAACCCTAGCTACTGCATATGTCGTCCTTGAGGCTTTAGCCGAAGGATCTTGCTTTTCCCTAACTCGCCTATAGGCGAGTTACATTTTTGCTGACCACCTGGGAGTAATACCCGAATTGTCTTGCCCGAAGGGTAAGGCAATTCGAGTGGTATTACCCCTGTCAAGGTTGGCGAGGTTTATAGCGACTGCAAGGAGCTACAAGCCCGCAACCTACGACAGACCACCTTATATATGTAAAAAGGAAGTTAAAAGTATCTCTTTTATATTGTAAAAGGGGGATAAAACAATATTAAAGTACTTGTAACTTCCTTGTTCATTAAAAGTATTGCCTGAGGAAGGGATTTTATACTTCTTTCTGAATGTTTTTTATTTTATTTTTGGATTTCAATATTTTTGAACGGTGGTTGAACAGTTTGAAGGTGAAGTGTGAGATGTAAGA
>CAZVEI010000386.1:0-1724 GCA_964626295.1 uncultured Alkalibaculum sp. | reverse complement strand
ATCAGGGTTGGTTGTAGATGGTATCGTAGGCGGCGTTGGCGCTGTTCTTGGCTTTGTACCACAAATGTTTGTATTGTTTTTCTTGCTTGCTATCCTTGAAGAGTGCGGATATATGTCACGTGTAGCATTTATCTTAGATAAATTATTTAGACGTTTCGGCCTTTCAGGAAAATCCTTTATTCCTATGTTAATTGGAACAGGTTGCAGTGTTCCAGGGATAATGGCATCTCGTACTATTGAAAATGAGCAAGAGAGACGAATGACTATTATGACCACAAGTTTTATGCCATGTGGCGCTAAGCTTCCAATTATTGCACTTATTGCTGGAGCTTTGTTTGGAGGAGCTTGGTGGGTTGCTCCTAGTGCTTATTTTGTAGGTATCGGTGCTATTATAATATCGGGTATTATATTGAAGAAATCAAAGATGTTTGTAGGAGAACCTTCTCCTTTCGTTATGGAACTGCCTGCTTATCATATTCCAAGCTCAAAGAGCGTACTGAAGAGCACATGGGAAAGAGGTTTTTCTTTTGTAAAAAGAGCGGGTACTGTGGTCTTGCTTTCTAGTATGATCATCTGGTTCTTGTCTAACTTTGGTATGGTAAATGGTTCCTTTGGAATGGTTGAAAATATGGATCACAGTGTTCTTTCTATAATTGGTGGAATAGTTGCACCATTATTTGCTCCACTGGGCTTTGGAACTTGGCAAAGTGCAGTTGCAACCGTAATGGGGATTCTAGCAAAAGAAGAAGTTGTAGCAGTGTTTGGTGTTCTTTACGGAATAAGCGGTGATGCATTGACTATGGTAGAAGAAGGGGCTTTTAGCCAATTAGGTAATATCACAGCACATTTTACCCCTCTTGCAGCGTATAGCTTTATGACCTTTAACTTATTGTGTCCTCCTTGCTTTGCAGCAATCGGCGCTATTATGAGGGAAATGAACAATGCAAAATGGACTTGGTTTGCAATTGGATATCAGTTTGGTTTAGCTTATGCAGTATCCTTGATCTTGTACCAAATCGGTTCTTTCCTATCAACTGGCAATTTCACCTTGGGAACAGTAGCTGGTTTTGCAGTGCTAATAGGAATGTTGTATTTAATTTTTAGAAAACCTAAAACAAATGAAACAAATAAAAGAAATAAGATCAAATTATCCGCAGAAGTAGAGTAAATTGACCTATAGGTAGTAAAGTACAAATTAAAGGAGGTCTTTATATGTTTGCTTGGATATCATCAAATATAGCAAATATCGTTATTATTGCCATTCTCGCACTGGTAGTAATCTTTGCAGGTAGATACGTTTATAGAGAAAAACAAAAAGGCGGTTGTGTAGGTTGTCCATCAAAAACTAGGGATGGCGGCTGTAGCAGTTGTAATAGTAAGTAAGATTAGAGAACGGGAGAAGCACGGCATAGCCGTGTTTTTTCTCGTTACCACCTTATTTAAAAAAAAATCGCCAAAAAAGAAGGAATTTAAGGACTCGATAGCGAATAATATATAACAGACATTACAACTAAAGAGGGGTGAGTAGAATGAATATTCGAGAAGATCGTGAACAACTTGAAATGACTATGCTCTCAAAATACGCTGCCTTTAGTATTCAATCAAAGGGTAGGAAAAAGCCCATTTCTAAATGCGATATTCGAACAGATTTTCAAAGAGATCGAGATCGGATCTTGCATTCTAAATCCTTCAGGCGTTTAAAGCATAAAACCCAAGTATTTATT
>CAZVEI010000385.1:0-1725 GCA_964626295.1 uncultured Alkalibaculum sp. | reverse complement strand
TAGTAATAATAGAAGAATAAAAAAGAAATCAATTGAATAACCAAAAATACTAGGACAGAAACCCCTATCGCTACAATAATTTTTACCCCTGTTAATTTTCCTCTTCCATATTTTGTAGAGAGTAACAATTGATTTATATTGTTAGCAGCTTCACCAGAAAAAACGGAGGAAGAAATAAAAATAATAAACAAGCTTGCTAGAATAAACATACTATTTGTAACTAGAAATAAATCGCCCCATGTGTTGTAACTCCCAAGCTTTAAAGGGTTATTGAAACTTGCAAATCCAACATCTTGAACAGTTGGAACATCATATTGAATTTGGTCAAATGTTATTTTTTCTCCATTTTCCATTGCGTCATTCATTTTTAAATAGATATCTTCTCCTTTAGGGAAAAAGACCTCTGCGATATACCAAGAAAACACATCAAATGGTCGTTTCTCTACATCAATATAACTTTGATATCCATTCATATAATCTGACAAAACCTCTTCAACTTTTCGATCATTAAAGTCACCTGAGTACTTATTTGTAATATCTAAATAAAATTCTGGATATCCTTTGTCTGCATTATTTTGTTCCGCATAAGAAAGCTGAGAATAATAATAACCTACTAAAAAAAATCCAGCTATAATTACTAGTGAAACAATACTTGTCACAAAAAAAATACGATTCTTAGCCAATTTCTCAAGTTCATATTTTATTAGTGTCATCATTTTACAGCCTCCTCCCTTAAATAATATAGAAACAATTCGTAAAACTGTTCCTTGAGTTTCATGTTTTTGATTGCTGATCAAGTGTTTTTCTGCCATCTCGTCAACGGAAGTAGCTTGCATAAAACATTCCCAAACCTGTCCATCAATTTCTTTTACAAGTTCTGTTGCGCTTCCTCTGTTTTCAATTTTTCTGTTATTTAAAATCAAGATTTCATCAGCGATATATTCAATATCGGAAACAATATGTGTAGACAATATTATAATTTTCTCTTTTGAGAACGAGCTGATCAGATTTCTAAATCGAACTCTCTCTTTTGGGTCTAGACCAACTGTCGGCTCGTCTAAAATCAATACTTTTGGATCATTTATCATTGCTTGTGCAATTCCTAATCGTTGTTTCATTCCACCTGAATACTTCTTGATTTTTTTATTTTTTACATCTTCTAAACCAACCAGTCGTAATAATTCATTACATTTCTTTTTAGCCATTTTGTTATCTAATCCTTTTAATGCGGCCATATATAATAAAAATTTAAGTCCAGTAAAGTCAGGATAGTATCGGAAATCTTGGGGTAAGAACCCTAGTATAGTTCGAAATGGATCAGGCTTTTCATTTGTATTTTCGCCATTATAAATGATAGAGCCCTCATCTGCCTTGATTACCCCACAGATAATACGCATTAAAGTAGTTTTTCCCGAGCCATTTGCGCCGAGTAAGCCATAAATACCCGATTTAAGGGCAATAGAAATATCATTTAATATAACGGTATTTTCAAAGCTTTTTGTTACATTTTTAATTTCTAGAGTCATGTGAAAGCAGCCCCTTCTAATTAATTATGATTCTCTGCATTATATAAATCCTTTAATTGTATCTCTTCCGAGTGGTCTTTAAATTGAATTTCTATTTTGTCCTCATCAGTCAGTTTCCTTTTTTCTCCATTGTTCAGTAATAAGGTGTTTTCATCTAAGAAAGTATACGTAATGTTCGCGCCATCTTGTTGAGCAATTG
>CAZVEI010000384.1:0-1742 GCA_964626295.1 uncultured Alkalibaculum sp. | reverse complement strand
AGCTGTTGTATTGTATATATTTTGATACCCAAGTAAACTACACGCAATGGGCATTTCTTGAATCATCACTTCCTTGCCGCCGGCAGATAAAATACCTCGTTGTAAATAGTAATTGTATTCTATTCTGCCTTCACAAACGTATATAGCAGATGCTGTAACTGTGCTCTTAGAGTTTAGACCATAAGTGATAACATATAAATTGGATATTCCTTTAATGAGTTCTAAACTGCCTTCACTATCTGCATTTAACAGTACAGATCTTGCATTACAAATAAGCTCCTTGTATCCCTCTAAAGCATCACTATTTTTATTTACATCCATTGAACTTATAATAACACAATCAAAGGCTATATCTAAAAATAGGCTATCATGATGTATTTCCATTAATAGAAACTCTACATCATTTTTTTGCATCTCTTCAATAGCTTTTACCCAATCCGTATGGTCTGGCAATTTGTTTTTGTTAATACGCACACCTAAGTCACTCAAAGAGCCTACACTTCTTTTACAGTGAAATAAAATGTGCTCTAAGATGTAAAGAATTGATGTTTTTCCATGGGTTCCTATAATTCCTATTGTTTTCATAAATTTCTCCTACGTATTTCCATTTTAGCTTAGTATATGTAATATTTTATTTTTTAACATTACTAGGAATTTGTTTTCCTGTATGATCCATCGTATAGTTTTCCTTGTAAATGAGCTCAGAAATAGGCACAAAAGTATAGCCCTGATCTTTTAGCTCTTTAATGATTGTTGGTAGAGCCTGGGTAGTGTACTCTGCGTTATTGTGGAAAAGTACAATTGAACCTGGCTTTACATTAGATACTACTCGATTGACAATTTGTTCAGTACCTTCGTTTTTCCAATCTAAAGAGTCTACATCCCATTGAATGGTGTAGCCATCTAATTCTTCAATGGTTTTAATTAAATCGTTGTTATAAGCGCCAAAAGGCGGTCTAAATAAAAATGTATCTATCTCTTTGTACTTGCTAATTTTCTCGTTTGTGCTACTCAATTCTTCTTTCATTTTATTTTTGTCTAGTTTGGTCATATCTGGATGAGAGCTAGAATGATTTCCAATTTCATGCCCTGCATCTGCAATAGCTTGAACTTGTTCAGGGTACTTATCCACCCACATACCCACTAAAAAGAAGGTAGTCTTAATGTCCTCCTTTTCTAATATATCCAATATTTCTTGGGTAAATTCATCTCCCCAAGCAGCATCAAAGGATATGGCTATCACTTTTTCCTCCTTATCTACACTATAAATTGGCAATAACTTCTCTTGTGCATTGAAAACAGATGCTAATCCTTCTCCTTTTGAAGTCATAAATACTAATGATAAAATAATTACGACTACTATCACTGCCATGATGATCATTAATTTCTTTGATAGAAAATATACCTTCAAAGGTATCCCCCTCCCATTATTTATCTTATTAATAAATAGTATTTAAAAATGTCCCAGCTTATTCATGTTTTACAAAAAATAATTTAATAAGATTTATTTTCTTCTTTTACATGATTTTCTTGTTTTTAACATTTAAAGTTCATATAATGAAAGTTACGATTATATGTTTTTTATGCTATACTACTAATAAGGGGGCTGATTTGCGTCATGTATTTCGATTCTGAAAATATTTTAGAAAATAAATTAATCATTTTATTTGCCTTGTCTCAATTTAAAGTACCTATGACCAAAGAGCAAATAACACAGATTGTATTAGAAAATGTACAAATCA
>CAZVEI010000383.1:0-1745 GCA_964626295.1 uncultured Alkalibaculum sp. | reverse complement strand
TTTCCGCATTCAGCTTTGTTTAGACCATTAAATAATGAGCCTAAACATATTATACGAGGAGTGAACTAATGAAAATCGTCATTGCTACAGGCAACGAACACAAAAAAGACGAAATTAAAGCTGTACTTGGAAGTAAATTCGATGTAGTAACTATGAAAGAAGAAGGAATTCACATAGACATCGTAGAAGATGGCACTACCTTTGAAGAAAATGCTCTCATAAAGGCACAAGCTTTAAAAGAGTATACCGAAGATACGATTTTAGCAGATGATTCTGGCTTAGCCGTAGATGCTCTAGATGACAAGCCTGGTGTGTATTCTGCTCGATACGCAGGAGAAAATGCTACAGATGAGATGAATAATGAAAAGCTATTATCTGAGCTTGAGCATGTGCCAATGGGCAGTAGAAACGCTAAATTTGTATGTGTTATGGCACTGATTCTTCCTAATGGAGAACAACATCTATTTAAGGGTGAATGCAAGGGGCAAATAGACTTTAAATTAAATGGACAAAATGGATTCGGATACGATCCATTATTTATTGTAGATGGGCTAGATAAGACGTTTGGAGAGCTTTCAGCAAAAGAAAAGAATAAAATAAGTCACCGAGCAGTAGCGTTGGACAAGCTCAAAAAAATGCTACTTAAGAATGAGGGAATATGAAGATATTGGTCTTTAGTGATAGTCATGGTAATTTGTTTAGGATAAAAAAGGTACTTGAGGTTTTTACGGATGTAGATATGATTTTTCATCTAGGAGATAATGTAAGAGACGCTATAAAAATTCAAGAGTTGGTGCATTGTCCTGTTAAGTATGTAAAGGGCAATACGGATTTAATTGAAGCGCCACTAGAGATTATGGAGGATTTATGTGGTAAGAAATTCTTTTTGACTCATGGCCATCAGTATAGAATAAAATCAGATTTAAATAATTTGTATTATGCCGCTTTAGAGAAGGAAGCAGATGTTGTTTTATTTGGCCATAGTCATGTGCCATATCAAGAGACTATTAATGAGATTTTATTCTTAAATCCAGGGAGCATTGGCGATAAGAGATGGCAACCAAAAGAGACCTATGGCATTATTGAGATTACAGAAAATGGACTATTAGAAGCTAGGATTTTAGACGCTTATTAAAGGGACGGTAAAGGCGTTCCTTCTAGTTCCATATTGGGAATTTTAAATTTTGAACGATTACTACCTCTGATAGAAAAAATGACCCTAGAGCAATACCCAAATGCTAGCGACTAAAGTGACTTCAGGTTTTATTAAAGAAGAAAAAATATTTATTGAAAAAAGTTTAAAAAGTGTTGACTTAAGTCTTGGCCTGTTGTATACTAATGCTTGTCCTTAAGAAATACAGGATTTTGAGAAACAAATGCAAATTCAACGCAAAAAAAAAATAAAAAATTCTTGACTCAAAAGACGAGGCATTGTATAATAAATAAGTCGCTAATCGAAATAAGTCAAAAAAGCAGATAAAAGAAAGAAAAATGAAATAATATAGATATGCGGGTGTAGCTCAGTGGTAGAGCCCTAGCCTTCCAAGCTAGTCGCGAGGGTCCGATTCCCTTCACCCGCTCCATTTTTTCTAATAAATGCGCCAGTAGCTCAGTAGGATAGAGCAACGGCCTTCTAAGCCGTGTGCCAGGGGTTCGAATCCCTTCTGGCGCGCCATATAAAGCAAAAATAGATATTATGGTGAGCGTAGTTCAGTGGTTAGAGCGCCAGATTGTGATTCTGGATG
>CAZVEI010000382.1:0-1746 GCA_964626295.1 uncultured Alkalibaculum sp. | reverse complement strand
AATTCTCTATAGCCCTTAATATCGACAAATGGATTAATACTTCGTTTGAGATTTTCTAGTACAAAGACTTTAATTCCTAGATTCTCAAGTTTTTCTACTAGTATTCCATGGTCTCCTAGGGCTACTTCTATTTCTATATGGTCATTTTCTCTTTCTTTTACATACTTACAGATTTCGTAAACAACTCTCTGGGCGCCAGCCCAATCTCCTTTCGTAATCACCTGTAATATTCTTACTTTTTTCATATCCAATTCACCACCACGTTATTTTCACAATCTTTAAGCAGTACAAAAATCATACTCTAATAAAATATGAAAATTACTGTGGATTGGTTCTACTAATTACCAATTAAGTTTCTTTCTTATTATTTCCTCAATCTTTATCCATCCCTTAAGCCTGGCGATAAACATGACTTTACCATCACTTCGGTAGATGGGCATCCGTTTTAGCCTAAAAAGACCATCAGAACTCAAATCGTTATTCACCTTTTCACCCTTAAATATTAAGAGCGCTGTTTTATAGAATTCCTTTATTATTTTCTCAGCTTCTGTACTGTATATGCCCTTTGGATATGCAAAGTGAAGGATACTCTTATTTAACCTTTCTTCAAGAATCTTTTTTGATTCGTCCATTTCATAACGCAACACTTTACTATTGATGGAATCTAAGTTTAAGTGCTTTAAGGTATGAGAGCCAAAATCGATTAATTTATCTTCATTCAGATTTTTTAGTTGCTGCCAATTCATAAGATTACTCTCGCCTAAATCTTTATCCCAAGAAAAAACTTCTCCTGATTCAATATATCCTGGTACAAGGTATATTATAACTGGGTAATTATATTTTTGAAGGATAGGAAAAGCACAGTCGCAAAAATCCTCGTAACCATCGTCAAAAGTCAAAACGATATATTTCCCATCAATAGAACGTGTTTTTATTTTATTGTAAGCTTCGTTCATTGGTATTACCTTATAATTTTTTCTCTTAAGATAGTCCATTTGCCAATGAAAATTGTCTTTATTAACGGCTATAGCCTTCTCTACATGGTCATTTACCCGATGGTACATGAGAATGATTATTTCATTCTCATGTTTATTCCTTTTAAAAAGCGAAATAAGCATGCCAATAAATGCTAATATATTTCTTACAATTTTATAAAATTCAGATTTTAGCCTCAGCCATATCCTTGGTTTATTATTGCAATATCTAGATCTTTTTATAGGTTTGCATTCCTCTAATGCAGACTCGAATTCTTCCACAATACCATGGTTTGATACGAAGGACATACTTAAACCATAAAAAATCCATAAATGCCTCCAGTGTAATGTGTCTATTACTAAACTATTAATCATAAGTGAAATCATTATTGAAAATAAAATGGAACTATGCCTCTGAACTCTTTCATGGCCTATTTTCGAAATTTTAAATAGTTTAGCTAATAGGTAAACGAAGGGTATAATGAATAAACAAAATCCGACGATTCCATTTTCCAGGATTATCCTAGTGTATAAACTATGGGCTGAATACTCTCCGCCAGTAACATTTTCGATCACACTTTCATATTGTCCCGGACCGTATCCAAAAACACGATTGAGCGACAAAGATAGACCGATTCTCTGAGTTGCAAATCTGTCGATATCGTATTCCTTAAAACTTAGCCTTTCGAGAAAAAAACTCTTCAATTCCGTGTTTAAAAGGCCAAACCATATGATTGACAGTATAAGTGTTAAAATGCATACAATAATCATT
>CAZVEI010000381.1:0-1748 GCA_964626295.1 uncultured Alkalibaculum sp. | reverse complement strand
CTCACTGGAGCTTTGGAAAATCCTTTGAAAAGACAAAGACATTACATAAATATAATTTAACTGGCCTTCCTTATGAGATGGTCATAAATTCAGATCCCTGTATTGCTTATCTCATGAATGACAATACGTTACTTCTTCAAATTTTAACCATTGCCCATGTGTATGGACACAATGACTTTTTTAAGAGTAATCGATTGTTTCAAGAAGGCACAAAAGCTCATTATACTTTAGAGATGTTTAAAAATCATGCAATGATCATACAAAATTACATTAACGACCCTAGTATTGGTTATGACAAGGTAGAAAAAATGCTGAATGCAGCCCATTCTATTCGGTTTCAAGTTTCTAGAACAATAGGATTAAAAAGAAAAGAAAATCACATTTTAAAGCAAGAGATGATTGATGATTACAAAGAAAGTAGCTCTTACCATAGCATTCTTGAGCCTAGGGTAGAAGTAGAATCACCTAATTTTAACAAAGTTCCATTAGAACCTGAAGACAATATACTTTATTTTATTAGCATATATGGCGATTTAGAGGATTGGCAAAAGAGCATCATAAATATTGTGCGTGATGAATCCCAGTATTTTATACCTCAAATTGAAACAAAAATTATGAACGAAGGTTGGGCCAGCTATTGGCACTATAATATACTTAAAAAACTGGAATTACCATCATCACTTCACTTAGAGTTCTTAAAGCGTCACAATGATGTAGTAAGGCCAATTCCAGGTGGATTAAATCCATATTATTTAGGTTTTGAAATCTTTTGTGATTTAGAAGAGAAATACGGGCTAGAAAAAATATTTGAGGTGCGAGAATTTGACAGAGATGCATCTTTTATTAGACGCTATTTGACTAGAGAGCTTTGTGAGAAACTAAATTTATTTGAATACAGCAAGCAAGGATATGATTATATTGTAAAAGAAGTAGCCGATGAAGATGGCTGGGAAGTCATCCGAAATGCTCTGGCGGACTCAGCGGGCATGGGTAGCATTCCTTATATAAGAGTTATGGATATGTCTAAAAAAGAGAAAATACTGACCTTAGAGCACGTTTACGACGGAAGAGAATTACAAGCAAAATATTTAGAGGAAACATTAAGATATATCCAAGATTTGTGGGGACGCAAAGTTATATTAAAGACAAAGCTTAGAGATCGTTTTGTCAATATAGTCTGTGATGAGCAAAAAAATATAAAGCTTTTTTAAAGGAAAGATTTTATAAATGATTACCTTTGATACTTTTATTCCTTCTTATGTTATAATAAATAAAGAAGTTTACAGCGCGAGAAAATTTCCATATGAATGCAGTACATACATTAGACCCCCTAATTAGGGGGTCTAATGTATGTCATAAAGAAAAATGAGAGCGCTCTATTGTTATTATACGGAGGTTTAAATGACGAAGATTACACAGCTAGTAGGAAGTATTTTCGATGACAAAAAGTTTTACCGCAAAATGGCGATGATCGCCTCACCAATTATTATTCAGAATCTAATATCCTCTCTATTAAACATGATGGATACGGTAATGGTAGGAAAATTAGGCGAACTAGAGATTGCAGCAGTAGGCATTGCCAATCAGTATTTTTTCTTTTTTAATATGATTCTTATTGGATTGTGCGGAGGATGTAGTGTATTTATTTCTCAATATTGGGGCAAACGAGATGAGAAAAACATAAAAAAGATACTAGGAATTGGTTTGTTATCTGCAGGTATTATTGCTATTGTCTTTGTGGTTGCTGG
>CAZVEI010000380.1:1045-1750 GCA_964626295.1 uncultured Alkalibaculum sp. | reverse complement strand
GAAACTACTGAAATATCTTATGAACAAATTATTGCTGCAAATCCTGACGTAATCATCGTCGCACAAGGAAATCATGCAGAATATGAAAAGTTTATGACAGATCCACTATATGCAGATGTATCAGCAGTAAAGAACAATCGCGTACATATCAACCCAGCAGGGATGTTTTACTGGGATGCATTTAGCGGAGAAATGTCTTTAGAAATATTATGGATGGCAAAGACATTCTACCCAGATTATTTTAAAGACGTAGATTTAGCAGAAGAGACAAAATATTTTTACAAGACATTTTTAGATTATGAGATGACAGATGAAGAAGTTCAATATTTATATGAAGGAAAAGGACCAAATGGAGAATGGCAGGATTCAGGAAAAAAGAGCAAATAAAATAGAAGCTACAGATAAAAGCAATATGTATATATTGCTTTTATCTGTAGCAGCAGTAATCATCTTTATATTTTCTTTGGGCTTAGGTCAATTTGAAATCTCTTTTATAGATACCATTAAAATTGTGTTGTCGCCCTTCTTTCCTATTGAGCAGACGTGGGGTGCTACTATGAGTAAGATCGTATTAGAGATAAGGTTACCAAGGCTTATAGCATGCATCCTTGTAGGTGGGGGCTTAGGTTTGTCTGGTGCCATTTATCAAGGTATTTTTAGAAATCCTTTAGTCTCCCAAGATATGTTAGGGGTTTCTAATGGCGC
>CAZVEI010000380.1:0-1035 GCA_964626295.1 uncultured Alkalibaculum sp. | reverse complement strand
GGAGGCACTGGCTATTACATTAGGGTATACAGACTACGCCGTACAGGCTGCAGCCTTTATAGGTGGAATTATCGCAATATTGTTAGTCTTAGGGATTACTGCTCTCATTCGCAATAGTAGCTCATTAGTATTGGTATTAGCGGGGATCATTGTCAGCGGATTTGCTTCTTCTCTGCTGACTTTGATTAAATATCTAGCAGATGCAGAGGTTACTTTGGCAAATATCACCTATTGGTTAATGGGCAGTTTATCAAATGTAGTTTTTCCAGATTTAAGAACTGTTTATTTGCCAATGATTCTTTGCATTATTGTTTTACTTTGTATTAGATGGTATATCAATATTCTTTCCCTAGGTGATAATGAGGCCATGAGTCTAGGGGTAAATGCCAAAGGCATAAGAATGCTATGTATTGTTACTACGACTATCTTAATTGCGTCAGCAGTTTGCATATCAGGGACCATAAGTTGGTTTGGACTAGTAATCCCACATTTATCACGACTAGTTGTAGGAGACAATCACACCAAATTAGTTCCTATGTCCTTTGTAATGGGCGTAGTAATTATGATGTTAGTAGATAATGTAGCGAGAACTTTGTCCGTTACAGAAATACCTTTAAGCGTAATTACGGGAATAGTTGGTGTACCCATATTTACATTACTTTTATATTATGCAAATATAGGAATTAAATGTGATATAGGAAGTAAAAGAAGAAACGATTAAAGATATAAACTTTAGCTTGCAAAAGGGACAAATTATGTGCATTTTAGGTCCTAATGGTTCAGGTAAAACTACCCTGCTAAATTGCCTTGCAAATCTCTTAACACCTAGTAAAGGGACCATTAAAGTTGGAGGAAAATCTATAAGGAGTATGAGTAGGAGAGAAGCAGCTAAAGAGATCGGCTACGTTCCTCAATTTCACAATGCAGTATACGCTTATACAGTCCGTGAATTTGTAACCATGGGGCGTACGCCTTATTTAGATATATTAGGTACTCCAAAAAAGAAAGATCTAGAAATAGCTAATGAAGCCATCA
>CAZVEI010000379.1:1113-1758 GCA_964626295.1 uncultured Alkalibaculum sp. | reverse complement strand
AAATAGTCAATATTTCTCCTCTCATCTTTTTGTTCATAGGTACATTCTATCAACAAATCTTCCTGCATTTCCTTTATATAACCTCGACAGTCCTCACATTGCTCCATATGTTTTTTCATTTGTCTATTGGTCTCTTCACTTGTTAAATTGTCAATATAGCTTGGTACTAGATCTTTGAAAACACTATGATTCATCCGTTTTGTCACCCTTTCGTATTTATTGTTTGGCACGATAAAATGTTACTCGTGCCCAGTTTTCTGTTTCTCCAAAAACGGAACCAATTTCTTTAAAAGATAAATCTCCTAATAACCTGAGATAAAGTATTTCACGCTTTTTATCGCTAAGCTGGTGCGCTTGTTTGAAAAAATTAACTTTATCTTCATTTCTAAAATATTCTTCTTCTAAATTATAAGATAACGTTTTTTCATTGCTTAATGATTCCGCTAACTGATCTCTTTTCTTTTCACGATTCATTTCCTGTAACCAAACATTTCTCGCAATTGAACATAACCATGTGGAAAATTTTGATTTTCCGTTATCGTGAAAATTGTCAATAGACTTAATGGCTTGATAAAAAGTCTCTTGTGTCAATTCTTCAGCAGTTTGGCTATCATTGGTCAACGTTAATAAATACCTAAAAATAAA
>CAZVEI010000379.1:0-1103 GCA_964626295.1 uncultured Alkalibaculum sp. | reverse complement strand
GTTTTATGACAATTAGCACATTCAATTTCTTTAAACGGATATATATTGTCTTTATCCATGATTTACCTCCCCTCATACTATATTCAGCGACCACCTATAGAATAAATTTTAGTAGACTCGAAAAGATTGAAGTTCTTTAGTGGAAGACTATGCTTATTCCCATTCAAGTGAATCGTAGTAAATAATGATATCCTCATTATTTTTGACAGCTTTTAGAGCTGTGGTTTCTATATAAAAAATGATTTTATAAGACATAGATTGACAAACTATCTATGAATGTTGCCAATGCAACTTTTACCTTACGGAATTTTTAATAATACAAATCAAGCCTTTTAAAATTCTCATCACCTATATATCCAGAAATGAGTTAATTCGTTACAATATTTTTTTCTTTTTTCGCTTCTATCTTTTTTTCATTCCCTATATAAAAATAAAAAGTAGCTTGTGGATACGTTTGAAGAGAAAAAGCAACCTGTATCTTCTATCTTTTCTGATATTAATTGCATTAGAATATCATGGTTTACTTTATCAAAAAATTTTTCTAAGTCCATATCTACAACATGCTTATTTCCTTCATTAATGTATTTCTGAGCCTGTTCTAGTGCCATATGTGCACTTCTTCTTGGCCTAAAACCATAGCTACTATTTGAAAATCCTTTATCAAATATTGGATTTAATACCTGGTTTATTGCTTGTTGTATTAGTCTATCTACTACTGTTGGTATTCCTAGGAGCCTTATTCCTCCATTTGGTTTGGGTATTTCTACTCTTCTTACTGGAATTGGTTTCTACCCTCCACTTAACAGGTTTGCCTTTAAGGTTTCGTAATTTTCTTGTAGATAGGGTAGACGTTCATCCACTCTCATTCCATCAATTCCATGACTCCCCTTATTAGCCACTACTTTTTTGTATGCTTCAAAGAAGTTTCTCTTCTCTACAATCTTTTCAAGTAGGTTTTCAGTATTTAATTCCGATTTGGCTTTCGGTTGCTTCTGCTGATTTCTGATAGTTCAGCCATACATCACTGTATGGGTTGTCATGTAGACCATAGTCCTTTATGACTTATCTATCAGACCTCCCCAGGTAAGAACGCAAACTTTCAC
>CAZVEI010000378.1:0-1772 GCA_964626295.1 uncultured Alkalibaculum sp. | reverse complement strand
TCTAAAATATCCGAAATATAATATTCAAGTAATAGTTCTTGATAGGCACCATAAGACCTTTTCTTAATTTCATTAGCAATAACTTGTAACTCTGTACTTTTTACATTTTCTAACTTTTTTAGCCTCTGCTCTGTCAACTTTACCCTTGACTGTATCTCCTTATATTCCTCTATACCGTATCTCCATAAAATCAGAGACTCTCTGTATCGTTGTTTTAATTTATCTGCAATCATAATGCCCTCAGGGTCAAAATCACCTGAGTAATACACCGTAACGCCGCCTTGGACAACTTTATCTAGCAAAACCAGGGATGCCAGTCGTAGCTGTCCATAGGTGCAGATCATAGATGGGCTCGTTTTCCCTGTTTGATAGAGGACTTCACTAAACACTGTAGGATTTTCGAATACATATACCCTTTTGTCTCTACACTGTACTTTTTCAACATTACTAAGATTCAATAAGGATATTTGCAAAGGCTCTCCTGATTGCATAAAGCCCTCCCAACCTTTGTGAATTCCTTCTGAGGTCCATGCTCTTATTCCGCTGCATATGGTAAAGTTAGATAGTTCATCAATGAGTAGCCCAGATTGATACAGCAATTCACTTTCTCCTTCAGCATTTTCAGGATAAGTACAATTAAACTTATAAGCAATGGCATAAAGGAGAAGTTTACCGCATATTTTGTTTCGATCAAAAGTATGAGGATCCTTAGTAATGCGAGAAGCGTATAAAGCTAATCGAATCTTAGTGTCATCTAAAGGTAATTCATTTAACCCTTCACATGCGCATTGTAGATGTTTTTCCAACAGGGATGGATTTTCATCGTATTTTTGGCTGATAGTGCGATAAGCATTGTCTTTATTTTTAAGAAGATCTTTTAACCATTTATTTGCCAGAGTTCCTTCAAAGGACTTTAATACTTTATCAAAGTACTTTTTTTTAGATTCTTCGTACTGAAGATGACGTTCTTTTTTAGATTGCAGTTTTTCTTCAAAGTAATATTCTAAAACATCAATAAAGTCAACACCTTCAAACTTTGTGTTATTTAAAGCTTTTTCAAAAGACATAACAGATATCTGTGCAGATTTTTTATAATAGTCCTTTTGGAAGTAAGCAGAAAGGGCTTCTCTTTCCTCCTCCTTTAAATGAGATAATTGAATACGCCCTCCTAAATGACCTAAAGACTCATACTTTTCTTTTATTTTCTCCAAAGAACGTTTCAAACCTGGCGTATTCTTAAAATAATCTGCACAAGCTCTCGATAAACTATTTCCCATTAAATCACCAATTCTTTCACTTTTCCATCCCAATGGTAGCGAAGGACCGTTACAAAATTTGCATTATCTGGACGAATTAATTCGCTAATAGAAAGAGAGGGAACCGTATCGTAATCTCCCCATAGTATTTGTGAATTCATAATATAACCTAAATCTAATTCATTTAACAATCGAAACATATCTCGAATATTTTGCTCATCTACTCCAGCAAAGGCCTCATCTAGGGATATGATTCTAGGACAATCTTTTCGTCCTCCTTCGTAACGAGCGTTTACAGCGGAAAATAAAGGTACATACATGGCCATTGCCTTTTCACCACCGCTAAATTGATAGAAAGCATTGTTGGTGAGTTCTTTTTTTATCTGACCGGTTTTTACAAAATAAAGTTTAAACTCAAACCACTTACGGTAATCCAAGATTTCTCTCATAATGCTGTGAAAAGTGATATTTTGACCATTGTCCTCTGTAGCCCTTCTGGCCAAAGCAATTTTAGAC
>CAZVEI010000377.1:0-1780 GCA_964626295.1 uncultured Alkalibaculum sp. | reverse complement strand
GCATGTATTGGGCACACGTAGATCGTTACTATTATGGTTGCACGCAAGATGACGCCAAAGCAATTGGATTCGATGACTCATTTATATATAAGCAAATAGACCTAAAACCTGAAGATCGCTCCCTCAAATCGAGCCAAATACTACATACTAAAGCGCTTACTGCATTTGAAAAATGGGAGAAGAAAGAAGATAAAACAGAATACTGAGGATCATAAAACTTAAAACCATGATAGTTCCTAAAATTAAATTTGAGGGAGAAAAAACGTTTTCTACAATAGAATCTAAGTTAGACCTACTTCCTCCTAACAAAATAGCCCACGCCAATTGGACTGACAATGAAAAATATCCTGACGTAACTTTCAAGATTGCTCATGATGGGAATGAAATATTCCTACAATTTAAGGTAAAAGAAGACGAGGTGAGAGCCGTAGCGCAAGGAAACCACAGTAAAGTATGGCAAGACTCTTGTGTAGAATTTTTTGTATCGTTTGACGATTCGGGATATTATTATAATCTTGAACAATCTTGTATCGGTCAAGCTCTCTTTGGATACCGCAAAGAGCGCCCCAACCCCACATATGCTAGTGACGAAGTGATGGCAGCAATCAAAAGACTACCATCATTGGGCGGTTATAATTTTGAATTAAAACAAGGAGACTTTGAGTGGACACTACTTACTGTTATCCCTTCTTCTAGCTTTTGGAATAATAATATCAAGACTCTTGATGGACTAAAAGCAAAAGCTAATTTCTATAAATGTGGAGACAATTTAACAAATCCTCACTATCTATCTTGGGCGCCCGTAAATGTGGAGCAGCCTGACTTTCATCGAGTAGATTTCTTCCGAGAGATCACTTTCGAAGACTAAATTACTATTATAGAAGATACTGAACACTGATAGACAAAGTCCATATAAAGCATAAATAGTGTTCATAAATCTTTCAGAGTGTGAAATCTTTTCCTAACTTTGCGGCGATAAAAAGCCCTTAGGATTAAGGGACATAAACATATCTTATTTTATATGAAGAATAGCTTATTCGATAGGTTTAAACCTAAAGAAAACAAGTTCTACCCTCTACTTAGAGGTATGACTGAGGTTATCGGCAATGCTGCAACCTTGATTAACGAATGTGTACTTGTTAAAAGTCACGAAGAGTCTGTAGCTCTCTACAAAAAAATCAAAGAAGAAGAACTAAAAGGTGATGTTATTCAAGATCAGATCTTTAATGAACTGAACAATACTTTCATCACTCCTTTCGATCGAGAAGACATTAATAGCCTTTCTTCTAAGTTGGATGACGTTACGGATCTCATCAATAGTTGTGCAAAGCGAATTATGCTTTACAATCCTAAATCAATGCCAGAAAGTGCTGCTAGACTTGCAGGATTGGTAAATGAAGCTGCTAAAACACTTCATCTTGCAATCGGCGAATTGGCTGTAATGCGCCAAAGCCCTGAAAAAATTAAGGAGTATTGCAAGGCTTTGAACGAAATAGAAAACCGAGCGGATGATGTGTGTAAGGTTTTGGAAGAACAGCGGTCCATCCCTGAAAAAGATGCGATTGAGGTCATCAAACTAAAAGACATTTTACATGAGTTGGAGCGTGCAACAGATGCTGCCGAAACTGTAGGTAAAATTATCAAAACGATTATCATAAAATACACATAATGGATGGAATGGCATTATTAATCATAATTATAGTTCTTGCTATAATTTTTGATTTTATCAATGGGTTTCATGACGCTGCCAACTCTATTGCAACAGTAGTTTCTACAAAGG
>CAZVEI010000376.1:0-1805 GCA_964626295.1 uncultured Alkalibaculum sp. | reverse complement strand
AGAAAATATCTAATTTTTCTGATAGATGATGTAAAAAATTGATTGATAGTATAGTCATCTGTAGTTTGAAACATATCTACTAGAGTTATAGGCATAATAATAGAAAAAGGTATCCCATCAATGAGTAAACCAATTTTTCCATCTGCTACTGCAATACAAAACTTATCTGGTTTTTCTGTATAGTCTACTTGGGGAAAAGTAGTATGTTTTTCATCAATAATGCTTTCCTCAATAATACCTGCAAATAATACTTCTTCTACATCAATTCTCTTTAATCGCTCTTTTAATTCCTTTAGCATAACCTTATTGACCATATTCTCCATATATATGACGGATACCATGGTATTACTCATGGACCCAATGGTCATGTCTTCTATTCGCAAATTAGAGGATTTGATTTTTCTACGGACAGTAGCCGTATTCACTCGAACAGTCTCTACAAAGGTATCTTTAGAACCTCGTATGGAAGTCTCTTCTGTAGGAGTAGTAATAGACCTCATTTGGAAGCCCTTTGTGTCAAACCCAATAGCCTTGTTTAAACCGTCAAAGATTAGCACCGTATTGGCACTGAGTAGTGCATCTACAGTAGTAGCCATGTCTGTATAAGGCTTTTGATCTGTAAAGTAGATTAAACCTTGTTCAATGTATTCAAACAAAGTCTTTTCGTCTTCTACAGTGGCTAGCCTTACATCATTTACTAATGGTTTTAAAATATAATCGCTAATGTACTGGTTATTGATTAAACCGTCAATACAAGCCATATGAACTTTAATATTGTGTTTGCTATTGACGGTAATCTCTCTCGTAATATAATCTGCACTATCTCCAAGTACCTTCTTTACATTGCCACTATTTAATTCTAATTCCTCTACCCATTTGTCTAAAAATGAATTCTTTACAGGTGGTTCTTGTCTTTCTTTTTTCTTCATCCTATACTCCTATTATTCCCATGATATTATTTACTATTGTGTTCGGATGGAGAAAAAAATATTCATAAGAAAAGAGAATTTGAAGAATTTTCTCCCTTAGGTGGTCTGCTTTAAGGCGGTCAGGTAGTTTAAGCCTCTTAAACAATCGCTTAACAATCGCTCAATCATTGTTCAACTATTGTTATTTAAAGCAACGCCAAAAGAGTGAAGCAACAAAATTGCTCCACTCTTCTTCATTTATATAGTATTTACTTACACTTGGCTAAATGCTTGCTCTAAGTCGTATATTAAATCTTCTGGGTCTTCAATTCCTATGGACAATCGAATCATATCTAGGGATACTCCTGCTGATAGGAGTTCTTCTTCTGAAAGTTGTGAATGCGTCGTACTTGCTGGGTGAATTACTAGGGATTTTGCATCTGCTACATTGGCAAGAAGCGAAAAAATCTCTAAACTATTGATAAATTTCTTTCCTGCTTCAATGCCACCTTTTATTCCAAAGGTAAAGATAGAACCGCTGCCCTTTGGCAGGTATTTCTTAGCAAGGTCATGATATTTATTATCCTCTAGGTCTGGATAATTTACCCAATCTACTTTAGGATGGTTTACTAAGAACGCTACGATTTTCTTCGTATTAGAAAGGTGTTTTTCTACTCGTAGAGAAAGGGTCTCTAAACCTTGAATTAACATAAAGGAGTTAAATGGGCTTAGAACTGCACCAGTATCTCTTAAGAGTTGAACGCGAATTCTCATAATATAAGCCATAGGGCCTAAATCCTCAGCATATCTTAATCCATGATAGCTTTCATCAGGTTCTGTTAGCATTGGGAATTTACCGCTAGCAACCCAATCAAATTTCCCACTGTCTACAATAAT
>CAZVEI010000375.1:0-1822 GCA_964626295.1 uncultured Alkalibaculum sp. | reverse complement strand
AATCGAGTAGCTAGAAAATAGGATAATTAGTCCTATTTTCTTCGCTCTCACAGAACCGGACTTACGTTTCCCGTATCCGGCTCCTGAAACTTCTCTTCTAACTAGTAATAGTTAGACAATAACCCAACTTCATATTTTGCTAAATCAATGAGTCCAAGGTCTTCAAATAGTTTATTAGGAAGTAACATATGCACAATGTGAACATTTGAATTTTTCCACTTGTACATTGACATTCTCTCCCCATTTCCTTTAATTCCTTGCTTTCTCATTTCCTTATGCATCGCCTTATATGTTTTCCAATGCCTTATTTTAATCATTCGTAACCGTCTTCTTATCCATCCCATCAATTCTTTCATAAGAGTTTTAATATTTGCAACCCTATAATAGTTTATCCAACCTCTTAGCAACGGGTTCAGATCTTTTATGATGTCTTCCATTTTTCTCCCTGTACCTCTTACAGTCTTTTTTCGGATTTTATCTTTAAATATTTTGATTCTTTTCGGATTAACTACTAACCATTTCTCATAAATAATAAATCCTAGATATTCGACGCCTTCATACACATTTGCAAGTTTCGTCTTCTCCTTATTTACTGTAAGTTTTAGTTCTTCTTCAAGCACTTTTGTAGCATAAGCTTTGTAATTACCTGCTGTTTCCTTATCTTTTGCAAAGATAAGGATATCATCAGCATACCTCACTATTCTAATCCCTTTATTCTTCATCTTCTGGTCAAATAGATTGAGATAAATGTTGCTAAGTAATGGTGAACAGACGCCACCTTGCGGACTTCCAACCTCTGTTTTACTAAAATTATCGCTGTGCATTACACCAGCTTTTAAAAACTTCTTAATCAATTCTAGTACACTTCCGTCACTTATTTTTTCAGATACTGCTTTCATCATGATTTCATGGTCTAAGGTATCAAAACACTTACTCAAATCCATATCTACCACATGTTTTAGGTTATATTTGTTCATGAAGCGTTCCGCTTTTGCTACTGCTTGTTGTTGAGAGTGATTCGGTCGATATCCATAACTTGATGGATGAAATGTTGCATCAAATATAGGTTCAATGATATTTACAATGGCTTGTTGTACCACTCTGTCCTTTACTGTAGGAATTCCTAGTAATCTTACACCACCATCTGGCTTTTCCATTTCACTTCTTCTTACTGGACTTGGCTTATACGTGTTAGTTTTCAGATTTTCATGAAGAAACTCAATATTCAGTTCTAGTTTATATGCAAAATCCGAAACAGTTTCCCCATCTATTCCTGGGGCTCCATTGTTTCTCTTTACACGTTTAAATGCTAGTTCTAAGTTTTCTTTCCGATATATTTTATCGATTAGGCTGTACCATTTCTTCATGTCTATTCCTCCGTTATTGCTGTATCTCCAGTTTCTATTACTTAAGCTATATGTTCTTCATTAGAGTTATTTGACGTCTCTAGCTCTATGGCAATCTTATCTTCATTTCCCTAATTACTTCATATTCGTGTGGTCATTGTTCCTCGCAAATTCTCTTATGCCAAGAATACGTACCTTCCAGCTTTTCAGCTTTCTTTTAACACCTTCACTCTTACTCTAAATTCTTTCTGATACACTTTGAAATCTCTTCTGCCCTTCGCATCTGACATAGACTTTTGACCTATGACAGTTACATCAACTTTGTGATGTATCACCTATATTTTCTCCTCATGTCTATTACTAGCTTTCATCGGTATTGGTTTATTCACTACTACGGCTTCATCTGCATACTGCACCCTAATTTCACCTCTTGCTTTCGCTTGTAAGTGAAACCTACAGCTTCGAATACAGTACTT
>CAZVEI010000374.1:0-1828 GCA_964626295.1 uncultured Alkalibaculum sp. | reverse complement strand
GCCACATGTAGGATTTTGACTGGGGTTTCTTACCCTTTTCTTTAAGCACCTGGATAGAAGTTTCATCGCAGTGGATGATTTCCCTCTCTATCAGCTTTTTTCTAAGGTGCTGGATAACAGGATATAAATAATCTTCTGAGCACCTTATAACCCAGTTCGCCATAGTAGAACGTTTCAGAGCTAGTCCAAGGTTCTCCCAGTCCTTTTCTTGGCGATAAAGGGGCATACCATTTACATATTTTTGATACATTACATTTGCCACAGAGCTTGGAGATGCAAGAGAATGATTCATAAGAGACGTTGGTGTTAATGCTTTTTCTATGTAAGGCGTATCTGTATGTTTACACGCAGAGCATTCATAAGCCAAACGAACATAGCGGACGATTTGAAGCTTGGCTGGAATGTATTCAAGCTCCTCTCGAACTGTTTCTTTTCCAATGGCTTTGAGTGCTGTTTCGCACTGAATGCAATAACAATCTTCTTTTAGAATATCACAAAGAACCTCCCTCACTGGAAGGTCTTTAATTAGTTCTTCACGTTTTGTTCTTGGATTTTTACGGTAATATCCATCAACACGTTTTTTGATTGGCTCTTCTGTATTAGCACGTGCTTCTATTTCAGCTTCATTAAAAATGCTAAGTTGCCCTTCGACTTCATTTCTTGAGGTTTTCTCACTAGAGCTACCAAATTTATCTTTACGCATTAAAATAAGCATCTCTGTGAGGTTGCTAACCTGTTGCTCTAGACTTTTTACTGTGTTTTCAAGCTGTTTAATATAAGCGTCCTTGCTATCCATCGATTTTCTCCTATCAACTTTAACTAACCTAATTATACCATATATAGAGTCTGAAGTACAGTAATATCAATGGTTACAAGAGTTTTTTATTAATAGAAGTTCGCTGGTTTTGCAGCTCTTATGGCTTTAGGTTGATCAACGGATAGACCTTCCATTAGCCACTTAAATTCCTGCCTTGTAAGCTCTCTTACCTGATCAGATGATTTAGGCCACTTGAAATTTCCGTTTTCAAGCCGCTTGTAAAGAAGTACGAAACCATCACCTTCCCAGAGTAAAGCTTTTATTCTGTCGCGGCGTTTGCCACAAAACAAGAATAGACTAGGAGAAAAGGGGTCTAAACCGAAGTTTTCTTGAACAATAGTCGCTAGTCCGTCAATGGACTTTCGCATATCCGTATAGCCACATGCAATATAAATATTTTTGGCAGTAGCAATATCACCTAGCATGAATTTTTAAGAGCCATTAGAACAACTTCAATAGTTTCCTTGGAAGTTCCTTCGGCCACCTCAACGCTAGCATATGGTAGATGAATTATGATTGAACCATGAGTATAACTTGAAGGCGAAACCTTAAGTTCAGCAAACTCAGTAGGCTTAGAACACTCAGTTTGTGTTAATACAGCAGGTAGCTGATCACAGGCAACTTTACGTATTTTCCTTAACCAGTAATAATAAGAGTGTTGCTTGACGCCATTTAGTTCGCACCAAGCCTTTACAGTCATACCACTTGATTGACAATCTTTGATAAGCTGTGTCCATTGTTCCAAGCGAAAACGGTTTTTCACTTGAGAAATCTCATCCATGGTGATACCTCCATTTGCATCATTCAAGTATAGCTTTAAAAACTTGAAAAACTACAACTTGAAAAACTATGAATTATTTTATAGATATTATCTCATGGATTATAATGTAAGATAAGGCACTCTGTTATTGAGCGCTTACAGTATAAATGGTTTAAAGAGTTGTAGAGAATTTTTAGATTTAAGCAGCTTTACATTCGTCAAGTAGTCGTGGCAATAAGTCTTGGCATTTA
>CAZVEI010000373.1:0-1851 GCA_964626295.1 uncultured Alkalibaculum sp. | reverse complement strand
ATAATATAAAGATATGCAAAGTTGTCGAAGACGGAAATGGCAATGCAAAGGTATGCAGTATCATTCGCTTCTACACTGGTTATTATCTAAATCAAACTCTTCAAAAAAAACCATTTAAAAACTACCCCCTACTTAAATAGCTTTTGATAATCTCAAGAACCTGATTGAAATGACTTGTAAATCTAAAGTT
This sequence comes from uncultured Alkalibaculum sp., assembly GCA_964626295.1. Lineage (GTDB taxonomy): Bacteria > Bacillota > Clostridia > Eubacteriales > Alkalibacteraceae > Alkalibaculum. Next base: position 1,661 of record CAZVEI010000373.1, on the reverse strand, counting down.
TACTTAATAAAAGAAACCTAAGGTACTTTTTTAGTAAGAGACAATTAAAACATCGTGTCACCCGTTACTCCATTTACATCAAAAAATGAGTAAAGAAAGGATTATTTAGAGGTAAGTCATGTGTAATTCGATTAAAAGGATGCAAGAATAGTTTCTAAATATATAAATATTCAGAGAAATTACTCATGAGAGTTAAATAGTGGGTTTGTAAATTTGTGGTTAGTTCTCCATAATAGAAATAAGTCGTAAAAATTAGAATACAACGCTTCACGGAGTCATAAAAAACGAATGAAAATTAGAACAACACTTCTCGTGTTATTTTAAAAACCAAATAGAAATTATAATACCACGTCATCAGTTATCATCCTTCTCAAAATTAAAAGGAGCTATAGTTTTGTTTTTAATCAATTGACAGTGAGTTGTCTGTTGAGCTACACATTTTTTGGCAGCAAAAAATGTGTAGCTAATTTGTGAATGAAACGGCAAGGATTTAAGATGAAATCAGAAGAAACCTGCTTACTAAGAAGTGTAATAGATGATTTTTATGGGACAATTGAATGCATTGCAAAGATTAACTAAGCCGTTAATCATTGTTCAAATGATTGCATATCCCTATCTATTTCGATAGATTAATTTACCATTTTCTTTGCACTATCAGAACGATGAGCCGTTAATCCAAAAGCTTTTATGTTCATTCATTTATCATTGAGAATATTCAATATAGTTTTCTAAGTTAATTTTTTTGGGTGTCAACTTTCAAAAAGCTATCTTTGAGATATGATTGATCAAAAGAGAATATTCAAGTTCATCGTCTACATACTCATGCTCGTTGTTGCTGTTGCGTGCACACAAAAGCAAGATAAACAACTTACAGATACAAATCTTGAAGAAGAGATAGATCAATTGCATGCCTACGGAATATGCATTGATTCCTTAACTCTGAATCAATACGAGATTCAAAATGGAGATTATCTTTCTTCCATACTAATGGATCTGGGATTTACGGGCAGTGATGCCGAAGAGATTACCCAAACTATTTCGCCTCTTTACCCTCCTTCAAAACTACAGATAGGAAACAAATATGCTACCATCACCACACCCGATTCAACATCGGCTATACAATATCTTGTGTTTGAAAAATCTAAAACTGACTATTTAGTTGTTGATTTCTGTTCCACGAATAGCCTAAAAGTCCATGAGTCAACCAAACCGCAAACGCTACAACGCAGATATGTGGAAGGAACAATCACCTCTTCTCTTTGGAATTCTCTCATAGAATCTGGATCGTCGCCCATGTTGGCCCTCAAAGTATCTGATCTTTACGCTTGGCAAGTAGACTTTTTTGATATCAAACAGGGAGATTCATTCCGTTTGATCTATGATGAAACATGGATAGATGATACAACTTTTCTAGATATAGCCTCCATAGAGGGGGCACAGTTCATTCATCAAGGAAGAGATTATGTTGCAGTTCCTTTTCAACAAGATTCTACAAGAGAGTATTTTGATGAAGAGGGCAACAGTTTGCGAAAACAGTTTCTAAAAGCTCCTCTCGACTTTTTCCGAATCAGTTCTAAGTTTTCTAATTCTCGTTATCATCCTGTATTGAAGAGATACAGAGCACATCATGGTGTAGATTATGCTGCCCCAAAAGGTACTCC
>CAZVEI010000372.1:0-1860 GCA_964626295.1 uncultured Alkalibaculum sp. | reverse complement strand
GAGCTAGGGTCATAAGCAGAGCTTTCCTTGTCATAAAGGTTAGCGATCTAGTATATCTTTTACTGTCTTTTCAAGTTTGTCGCTTGCATTTTTTAGTGAATCATTTACATTTACAACTACATCGCCTTTTCTTTCAACTTGTATGGTACAGTCCGTGGCAATGGCTGCAATTCCTGCTAAAACTGATAGATATGGTATTAACACAACGCCTATTGCTGCTGCATTAACAGGAATATTTAAGACTACTTCATTCTTCTTTTTAACTGTAAGCTTTGTTACATTGCCTTCTTGTAAGAGTTTTTTAATAAGCTTTAGAATATCCTTACCCTTAGCAGTGTACTCTTCTTTGCTGTTCGTCTTTTCCTCATCTTCTTTTTGTTTTTCCTCACTAGATTGTTCTTTTTCCACTAAGACGATATTAATAGGCTGTGCATTTTTTTCTTTTAAAAATTTCAATGCAGTCTCATAGTCGCCACTAGCTTGATCAATAGCTTCAATAGCCTCAGCAGTAGTACAATTTGTCTCTTCGATGAGTTTGTTAGCAATTTCCGTAATAGAACTCATGTTACCACCTCCATTTTTAGTTCTAAGCTTAAAGTTCTAAGTTCTAAGTAAAAGCATTGGGTCACTACTTTAGGGTCTAAGATTCCTCGCTGGCGCTCAGAATGACAGGGGCAGCTAGCTAGGGTCATTACCCCGCCTCCGGCGAGCTTAGTTTCAGCTTTCCGCATTCCACCTTCAGCTTTTAAGTTTTGTCTTTTGCTGACCACCTTACCACCTGCTTCTCATATTGTCTCCAGAAACTCAAATGAATATAGCTTTTTATCTGTATGATATACAATATAATCGTTCATCAACTTAATTAAGTACTTCATAAGATCTTCGTTAAAGGTTAGTTGACCAATCCTTGTAATATCGTAATATAAAATCTTCTTTAGTATGTCAAGGCCATTTGTGCTGATTTTTCTTTCATAAGTGTTATTGCCCTTACATTTAGGGCAAATGAGCCCACCGGATTTTTTTGAAAAGTAATATTCTTCATATTCTTCAGTACATCGGCTACAATGATCTAAATGAGGAGCATAACCTAAAAAGCCCACAAATTTTAATTGAAAAGATAATAGTATGGTTTTTAGATCTCTGGTCTTGTCGCTTGCCAGTAAGCTAAGGGTATGAAGAAGCAAGCTGAGGATTCTCTCGTCTTTTTCATTTTCTAAAAAGGTTGCATTAATCATCTCTATTACATATGTAGCGGAATAGAGCCTTTCAAGGCTGTTTCTCAACTTGTAAAAAGATTCAATCAGTTCCGACTGGTTTAAATGACCTAGTGACCGTCCAGGGTAGTAGACAAAGTTTGAATAGTAAAATAGTTGTGTTGTTCCTGTATATTGGCTTTTAGGTTTTTTTGCTCCTTTTGCAACAGCCTGAATCTTTCCTTTTTCCTTAGTAAAGATGGTTACAATTACATCATTCTCACTTAAATCCGTTCTTTTTATTACTACGCCAGAAACCTTTTCCATTATATCCCTCTATTTTCTATACCCTAGATCTCTCAAATCAAAGTCTTTGTCTCTCCAATCTGGACGTATTTTTACCCAGAGTTGTAGATTTACTTTGCATCCTAATAGGTTTTCGATATCATATCGGGCACGGGTACCAATCTTCTTTAGCATCTTACCCTCTTTACCTATTATAATCCCCTTATGGCTTTTTCGTTCACAATAAATGTTAACTTCTATGTCGTATAATTGTCCATTTTTTCTTTCTTTCATACTCATTACTTCTACAGCTATCCCATGAGGCACTTCATCTTTGAGAAGTTGGAGAGCTTTTTCGCGGACAAATTCTGCTACAATCACT
>CAZVEI010000371.1:1266-1867 GCA_964626295.1 uncultured Alkalibaculum sp. | reverse complement strand
GTTATTTTCTAAAATGCTCAATTCTCCAATCTTATCTCCTTTTGCTATTGGAGCACTTACGTTTTCATCAAGTTTTACTTCTTGCTTGAATTCTTTTTTCTCCGTTTTTAACATAAGCTGGCTGTATCCATCTTTTGTGATAACATTAATTTCTTCTTTTACTCCTCGACTAATAGGGATGGTGCCTAGTACAGTGTTTTCTTCAACAATCGTTTCATTTTTATATTGGCTAAATCCGTAGTGTAACAATTCTAAGGCTTCATCAAATCGATCATTAGAGCTTGGCGAATCTAAGACAACAGAGATTAACCTCATGGAACCTTCTTTTGCCGTGGCACTTAAACAGTAACCTGCATCATCTGTATACCCTGTTTTAAGACCATCGACGCGATCATCCCTCCGAAGCAATTTATTTGTATTCGATAAAGTTCGAACTTTATCGTCGTTTTTCCCTACTTTTACATCTGTCATCCAAGTAGTCAGGTATTCGTGAATTTTAGGATATTTCACAAGTTGCTTGCTCATTAAGGCAATATCATACGCACTACTATAATGGCCTTCTGCTGGCAATCCATTTGCGTTCATAAATTGAGTGTCTTTC
>CAZVEI010000371.1:0-1256 GCA_964626295.1 uncultured Alkalibaculum sp. | reverse complement strand
CATGCCCAACTCTTTTGCCTTTTCATTCATCATTGCCACAAAGGACTCATAATCTCCTGCAATATATTCAGCCATAGTAGCTGCTGCATCATTGGCTGATTCAATGGCAATACCTTTAAGCAAATCATCTACAGTTACAGTTTCTGAAGGCTCTAAAAACAACTGAGAGCCACCCATATCCGCTGCAAATTGACTAACGGTGACCTGATCGTCTATTGAGATATTCTCTTTATCTAATTCTTCCATAATGATAAGCATAGTCATTACTTTTGTAACACTAGCTGGAGCACGCCTTTCATTAGCATTTTTCTCATAAAGTACTTGTCCAGTAGTTGCTTCTATTAGTATTGCAGATGTAGATTCAATTTGAAGCCCACCTGGCTCCGCATCTTTGCCTTTTTCCGTTACTGGCTCTGCACCCACTATAGTATAATTAAATAGCAATAGACAAGTTAAAAAGAAAGAAATCGTCTTTTTCATAATTAACCTCCATTTATATAATTAACTATAGTTTGTGTTTACAGTATCAACCATATACAAAAATATTTGGTTATCCTCAATCCAATTTTTACATAATTAATTCCTTTGCAAACGACGTTCCATTCTCTATGACCTCCACCCCCAATAGTTCACACACAGTAGCACCAATATCTGCAAAGGTTTCACGAATTCCAAGGTTTACACTTTTTATGCCCTCCCCATAAATCAGTATAGGGATATATTCTCTAGAGTGATCTGTACTTGATGTTGTTGGATCGCAACCGTGATCGGAATTGATGATGAGCACATCTTCACTGCTCATTTCATCTATGATTTTTGGTAATTTCTCATCAAAAGTTTTTAGGGCTTTCGCGTAACCTTCCACATCATTTCTATGACCGTAAAGCATATCAAAATCTACTAAATTGGCAAATATAAGACCACATTTATCGCTTCTCATAAATTCTAGAATCTTATTCATACCTTCATCATTGTCCTTCATTTTTAGAACATGACTTACTCCTTCACCAGCAAAAATATCGTAAATTTTACCTACTCCCATAACCGCTAAGGATCCATCTTGTACTTTATTTAAAACGGTCTCGCCTGTAGGTTTTAAGGAGAAATCATGCCTGTTAGATGTTCTAGTATAATTGCCACTGCTACCTACAAAAGGTCTAGCAATAACCCGTCCTACACTAAGATCTCCTACTAAAAGCTTTCTAGCAATTTCGCATATTCTGTATAATTCCTCTAATGGAATGACATCTTCATGA
>CAZVEI010000370.1:0-1886 GCA_964626295.1 uncultured Alkalibaculum sp. | reverse complement strand
GAGTTTATTTACAGAGAGAAAAGACGGGGAAATGGAGCTGAGAAGGGGATTTGAGATTGTTCCAGGAGAGAGAGTCATTATTGCAGAAGACGTAGTGACAACTGGAAAGTCTACTATTGAGACAAAGGAAGCTTTAGAAAAGCTAGGAGCAGAAGTAATAGGAGTTGCTTGCATTGTAAAAAGGGTAAAAGAAGATATAGGTATGCCTATATATTATTCTGTAGACTTAGATATAGACGTTTACGATGAAAAAAATTGCCCAATCTGCTCCACTGGAAAAGAATTAGTAAAACCAGGCAGCCGAGATATGAAGAAATAGAGAAATAATAGGAGGGTTCCATGAAAGCGTATTTGCAATTAGAAAATGGTATTACTTTTGAGGGTAGGGCATTTGGTAAAGTAGAAGATACTGTTGGAGAAGTAGTGTTTAATACCAGTATGGCAGGTTACCAAGAGCTCATAACAGACCCATCTTATTATGGGCAAATTATTACAATGACGTATCCCCTAATCGGAAACTACGGTATTAATTTAGAAGACGATCAATCGAATGGTCCTAAAATTAAGGGGCTAATTGTGCGAGAAAAATGTGATTTCCCCAATAATTTTAGATGTGAGCTAGACTTAGACGGCTATTTAAAATACAACAATATTATAGGCTTAGAGGGCATTGATACTCGTGCCCTTGCAAAAGCCATACGAAAAAATGGAACCCTTAGAGGGCTTATTAGCCTTCACAGGTTACCACATACAAAGCTAATGGAAGTGCTAAATAACTACGATAATTCAGAAGCTGTTCATAAGGTTAGTACAAAAGAGGTTTATACGATTAAAGGTTCAAGTAAGAATTTAGCAGTTATCGATTTTGGTATAAAGAATACCCTTCTTGAAGCTCTAAAAGATAAGAATTTAAACATTACTGTATTTCCAAGTAATACTTCTATAAATGAAGTTTTAAATTCAAATCCTCAAGGCTTGTTTTTATCTAATGGACCAGGAAATCCTAAGGATTATCCGGAGATTATTGGAAGTGTGAAAGCCATTGTTGAAAAGATGCCAACAATGGGAGTTGGTTTAGGTCATGAATTTATTGCCTTAGCTTTAGGTGGCGACACAGAGAAATTAGCCTTTGGTCACAGAGGCTCTAATCACCCAGTAAAGGATATTTATAAAGATAGAGCTTATACTACCTCTCAAAATCACGGATATGTAGTGAGTAAGGCTCCAGAAGAAATGGACATTACCCACATTAGCCTTAACGACCAAACCATAGAAGGATTAAGGCATAAGACGAAGCCTATACTATCCGTACAATTTGAACCAGAAGTATATCCTGGAACAGAAGACACGCGCAGTATTTTTGATGAATTTATAGAATTATTGTAGGAGGAAAATATGCCAAAAAGAGATGATATAAAAAGGGTATTAGTAATTGGATCTGGTCCCATTGTAATTGGGCAGGCAGCAGAATTTGATTATTCTGGAGCACAAGCTTGTCAATCTTTAATGGAAGAAGGAATAGAAGTTATTCTCGTCAACAGCAACCCTGCTACGATTATGACGGATAAAGGAATGGCTCACAAGGTTTACATAGAGCCGATCAATGTAAAGACAATAGAAAAAATTATTGAAATAGAAAAACCAGATAGCATAATCGCTGGAATGGGTGGGCAAACAGGGTTAAATATTACACTAGAGCTCCACGATAAGGGGATTTTAGATAAATACGGAGTAAAGGTTATAGGTACGTCTATTGAATCCATTAAAAAGGGAGAAGACCGAGAGTTATTTCGAAACCTTATGGAGGAGATTCATCAACCTGTTATTGAAAGCACGACAGTATCAAGCTTAGATGAGGCCCTAAAGTACGCTGATGAGATCGGCTA
>CAZVEI010000369.1:0-1887 GCA_964626295.1 uncultured Alkalibaculum sp. | reverse complement strand
AGGAAAATTCTTTATACGTAATTATCCTAAAAATTTACAGTAAAATTTACTTTATTCCGCAAATGCCTAGCCTCGTGTAAGATGATAATAAGCGGCAGATTTCAAGAATTTACTATTTACATAAATTATCCCACTATTTTTAGAGATAGTGGGATAAAAATCATTATTAATAAACTATATTTTATATTTTTTGAGCTACTCTAAAACCTTCATATATTGCTTGTAAAGCACTTCTCGCTTCTTTGGCATCGCCAATTACATAGACCTCTTTAGCAAGATTTTCAACATTTTCAAATTGTTTATCTGATTTTGAGCCTACTGCAAATATTATATTATCGAAATCTTCTAATTTGATTTTTTCTCCTAGTCGCTCTGCATGAACAGTTTTACCCTCTAATTTAGTAACCTTAGTATTTTTATATACCTCGATATTTTTATCTTTAAATCTCTTAATCATATCTTCGCGAACTGTCATATATAAATCTGTTGCAATATCCTCTCTCGCTTCAACTATTGCAACTCTTTCACAGTAATCTCTGCAGAATTCTGCAGTTTCTGAGCCAACCATTCCACCGCCAATTATTAAAGCGCTATTAGCTAATATTTTCTTACCAACTAACACATCATTGGCCATATACACATTGTCTGCATCATTACCTGGTATATTTAGCTTAAATGGTATTGCTCCAGTTGCAACAATAAGGACGTCAGGATTTTCTGATTTAATTAGTGCAGTGTCTACTCTTGTGTTGTATTTTATCTTCACACCGTATTTTTCACACATGTGTTTATAGTGTTTAATAGGCTTAAGAAGTTCTTGTTTGTATGGAGGATAAGCTGCAAGTAAGAATTGACCTCCAGTTTTACTTACATCATTTTGCTCATATAATGTTACATTGTGGCCTCTTTCAGCTGCAATCCATGCTGCTTCTAATCCAGCTACACCAGCTCCGATAATCATCACTTTTTTAGGATTTTCACTTGGATCGTATTGTACATCTTTACGATTATTGCTCATTGGGTTAAAAATACAGGAAACTCCCCAATCTCCTTCTTGCAATGTGTCATGGTCATTAAAAGACATACATCTTTGAGTACAGCCTACACATGGAACGATTTCATTTAATTCTCCACCAGCCATTTTATTAGGGAACTCTGGATCTGCTATAGATTGACGACCTAGACAAATAAAATCTGCGTCTCCTCGCTCAATGGACTGTTCAATAATAATAGGGTCTGTAAATCTTCCAGCGAGTCCAACAGGAATATTCACTATTTCTCTCATTCTCCTACAAATACGCCAGTTCCAACCTTCTTCCCAGGCAGTTGGAGGAACGATAACATCCCAAGAAGCGTACGTTCCAGCAGAAACATTTAGAGCATCTGCTCCATAGTCTTCCATTAATCGAGCAAAGACAACCGCCTCTTCCTCTTCAATACCACCTGCTCGACCTTCTATTGAATCTATCCTTACAATAATAGCAAAGTCATCTCCACATTCTTTTCGTATTCCTTCAATAATAAGTTTATGGAAATAGGATCTTCCACCGACTCCACCACCAAATTCATCAATTCTCTTATTAGTACGTTTGCTCATAAATTGTAATCCCATATAACCATGGGCACTGTGGATTTCAACACCATTGAAGCCTGCTTTTTTACATCTAAGGGATGATTGTATATAAGAATCAACTAATTCATATACCTGTTCTGTTGTATATTCTTTAACGGGTTCACGATAAACTACTGAAGGTATAGAAGAAGGTGCTGTTGGAGTTTGCCCAATCATTGCAGATGATGTCTCTCTACCTGCATGGTGAAGTTGAACAATAGCTTTAGAGCCACCATTGTGTATAGAACTAGCTAGTTGTCTTAAACCTGGAAGGT
>CAZVEI010000368.1:0-1888 GCA_964626295.1 uncultured Alkalibaculum sp. | reverse complement strand
AGTATACGCAGCATCGGATATCTTTATTATGCCTTCAAAAGTAGAGCCTTGTGGTCTTAGTCAATTAATTGCTCTAAAATATGGAACAGTGCCTATAGTAAGGGCTGTAGGAGGATTAAAGGACTCTATTTGTCAATACAATTCATCGACGCAAGAGGGAAATGGATTTGTGTTTACAAATTTTAATGCTCATGAGTGCTTATTTGCCATTAAAGATGCATTAAAGCTTTATGAAGACAAAAATTCTTGGAATAAACTCATCAAACAAAGCATGAAATCCATAAATGATTGGAACAAATCATCCAAAGATTACATAGGGATATATAAACTCGTGGCAAATTCGTAATAAAGGGTGATAATATGAATCCGCTAGCAGTGGAAATAGCAGAAAACATGAAGCGAATACTCTTAATTCAAACTGGAAAAAGAGAAAATTATAGTGATTTAGAAAAGTATACAGCTCTTGGAACTTTATTAAAAGAGTATATCGGTGAAAAGTGGGCAGGTACTAGAAAAAAGTACGAAGAAGAAAAAGTAAAGCAAGTTTATTACCTTTCAATGGAATTTTTGACAGGTACTTTTCTAAGAAAGAATCTAGAATATTTAAATATATACGAAGATACAAAAGAGGCTCTTCGATCTCTTCATATGTCTATTGAAGAAATTGAGGAAGTAGAATCAGATCAAGGGCTTGGAAATGGAGGCTTAGGCAGATTAGCTGCTGCCTTTTTAGATTCTCTAAGTTCCTCGGCTTTGCCAGGCCATGGGTGTGGCATTAGGTATAAAAATGGGCTTTTTAAACAAGAAATTAGAGACGGCGCCCAAATCGAACAACCAGATAATTGGTTAGAAAACGGAAATATATGGGAGTACAAAAGAGCGGATGAGGTTTATGAAATTCATTTTGGTGGTGCTATTGAAATCTATGGTTATGATGAAAGCTTGCGCTTTAACCATACAGGATACGATATCGTAAGGGCCATTCCTTACGATATACCTATTGTAGGCTATCGGAATAATACTTCAAATACCCTTAGGCTTTGGTCTACTGTAGAAGATGATAAGGACCTTAATTTAGGGGAATTTAATAGGGGGAACTACTCTGAAGCTTATAAGAGAAAAGCTGAAATAGAAAGTATTACACAATTTCTTTACCCTAGCGATGAATTCGAATGTGGAAGAGTGCTTCGCTTGAAACAAGAGTATTTCTTAGTTTCTGCATCTTTACAAAGCATTGTAACCCAATATAAAAAACGGGATTTACCCATATCTTGGTTTCATGAGTATGTTGCTGTGCACATTAACGATACTCACCCAGCTCTTGCAATTCCAGAACTTATGAGGATTCTCATGGATAAAGAGGGAATGGAGTGGGAAGAAGCCTGGTATATTACAGTAAACACTATGGCCTACACAAATCATACAATTATGCGAGAGGCAATGGAAACATGGGATCATAATCTTTTTAAATCCCTTTTACCTCGAATTTGTATGATTGTAGAAGAAATTAACCATCGCTATACTGCAGACCTAAGAGAGAAACAAATAGAAAAGGAAAAGATTGAAAAGATGGCTATTATCTCCCATGACAGGGTAAGAATGATGCCTTTATCTATTGTGGGCTCACATAGCATTAATGGTGTGGCAAAACTTCATACAGAGATACTTAAGAATAAAGAATTAAAAGATTTTTATGAAGTTTTTCCAAATAATTTCAACAATAAAACCAATGGTATTGTACACAGACTTTGGCTTTTAGAAGCAAATCCTAATTTAAGGAATTTGTTAAAAGAGCTCATAGGTAGCTCTTTTGAAAAGGAGCCAAAAGACTTAATAAAATTAGCTAAGTTTGAACAGGATGACTCTGTCATAGCACGCCTCCTTCAAA
>CAZVEI010000367.1:0-1902 GCA_964626295.1 uncultured Alkalibaculum sp. | reverse complement strand
ACTTTCCAATGAAATACGTAAGTATCGCCATGAAGAAAGTGAAATGAGCGGACAGCTAAAAAGCTATGAAGATGTAAACAAAGAGCTTATAGACGAAAAAGAAAAACAAATGAGTACCATAAAAGAAGATCAAGAAAGCATGAATGCTAAAAAGACTAAAGTGGAAGAAACGTACTCAAAGTCTAAAGCTTTATGGGAACTTCAATTAGAGCTAAATAAATACACGGAGGACATGAAGGCTCTAGAAAAACAAAGGGGAGAAGTAGAGGCATCAAAAGATAAAGTGCAATTAGGGCAAAGGGCACTGAGGATTCTTCCCTATATTCAAAACCTTGATAAAAAAGTAGAGAATTTAGAAAGTGAAAAGAAAAACAGTGAAGCTATAAGAAGTCAATTGCAATCTATCGAGTCGAAAAGGGCGAAAATTCTAGAAGAGTACGAAAAAGCTTATAGAGTAAAAGAAGAAAAGTTGCCTGTGTTACAACAACTTCAATTTAATCTTCAAGAGGGATTAGACATTCAAAAAGCATTGAATGAACTATACAAAGAAAAAGCAGCGCTGACAAGAGAATTTACGGAAAACAAAGAGAAATTAGAGGAGAAACAAAAGAAAAAACAAAATTTGCAAAACAAGATCAAAGGCATAAATGATGAAATAACTCAAAAAGACGAGGAACTTGAGAAGGTAGATAGCCCTCATGAGTACGTAGAACAACTTCGAGAGGCCTTCTCTTTAAATCAAAAAATCCATGAAGCAAAGACTGCTAAAGTTCAAAGAGAAAAGGAACTGGAAATCCTTATAAAGGATATAGACAGTACAAAAATAGAATACGATTCTCTGAAGGATAAAATACAAAAACAGGAAAAATTCTTAAAAGAGTTGAGTGAAAAACTGCTCGCTTTAACTAAAGATTCACCTGGGGATGATGAGGCTGTCTTAATAGCGAGCAATCAATTAAGTGATTATAAGGGCAAATGGAATAGGTATGAGGAGTACTCTTTATCTATAAAGAACAATGAAGAGGAGATTAATAATGACGAAAAAGAATTAGAAGACAAAAAAAACCAAAAAGTGGCTTTAGAAGAAGCGTTGGCCTCCTTAAATGAAAATATAAATCAATTCAAAACAGAGAATATGGCTCATTCGATAAGAGAACACCTTAAAGAGGGGGACCCTTGCCCTGTCTGTGGCTCTACAATGGACAAAATAGAGGTAGATCATTCTCCGAAAATCAATATAAAGAAATTAGAGGAAGCGTGGAAGAAAGAATTAGGTTTAATCAATTTTCTATCTGCAGAAATAGCTAATATAGAAGGCAAAATGGGCTTAGAGAAGAAAAATATTTTAAAAATGAAAGAGAACCTTGAGTCTTTAGGAAAAGGTTTTTTAGAGCATCCTGTTAATATATTAGAAGAAAATTATAAAAAATTAAAAGAAAATACTCAAAAGTACAAAGAGGAAAAGGCGAAATTAGAAAAAGCTATTGATGAAAGGACAAAAGAGAATACAGAAGAAAAGATTGCCTTTAGCGCATCTGTAGAAAGGCTTAAGAACTACAATACTCAAAAAACACAAACCTCAAATCAAGTAGAAACAATCGAAAAAGAGTTACAGGAAAATGATCTGTCGTTAGAAAAGTTTAAAGAGAGCCTTAAGATTACAGATGTCCAGAGAGAAATGGAAGAGGTAAAGGAGAAGGAAAAAAAGAAAAACAGTCTACAAAAAGAATTAAAAGAGCTAAGAGATGCATTAAAGAGGGATCAAGAGAAAGAAGGAGCGCTTCTTAAAGAAGAATCGGACTTACATAAAATCTGCATTCAAAATAATTCGGATTTAAGTGGGAAAGAAAAGAGCATTGATGAAAAGAAGAATTCTTTACTCTCTAAGGTTGGACAAATTTC
>CAZVEI010000366.1:0-1921 GCA_964626295.1 uncultured Alkalibaculum sp. | reverse complement strand
ACAGAATCGGAGATTATTATTCATGAAACAGGATTAATAAAAGATGAAATGAAAATTCAAGTGAAATGAAATACAGATTAACTTTTCTATATTGTCCACTTTTCATTCTATACTTAAGTTTTAATGCTTGTAAAAAAGAAGAAAGCTTAAATTTTCATGGTTCAATTCTAGTTTGTGGTGATAGTAAAGTTTTAATTGTAAAAAACACAGGATCTTATGACAGTATTCCTAAAATTCTTTGGAGTTGGGATGCACATCTTTCTAATGATCTTCCTTTTGAATTTAGAACTCAAAAATTTAATTCTATAGATGATTGCAAATCAGTAAATAAAGGGAAACAGATATTAATTTCCTCTTCCTCTGGTGCTATTGCATTAGTAAATATAATTGACAAAAAAGTGATATTTTATGCAAGTGTACCTAACGCTCATTCAATTGAAATGTTACCTGATAATAAGATTGTAGCTGCAGCATCTACTCATATTAATGGAAATAAGTTAATGCTATTTGATATAAACACCTCAGAAAAAGTAATATTTTCAGATAGTTTATACTCAGCACACGGTGTTGTTTGGGACAGTAATCGAAATTCACTATTTGCTCTTGGTTATGACGTTTTGAGAGAATATAAAATAGAAAACAAAATTAAGTTATACTTGGTAGAAGAATGGAGAATTCCCGGAATAAGTGGACATGACTTGCAGATGGCTTCAAGTGAAGATAAACTTTACATAACTGAACGAACTGGTACTTGGTCTTTTGATATTCAAAAAAAACAATTTGGTAAAATTGAACAATTTCCAGATACAACTGACATAAAAAGTTTATGTGAAAACAGAATGGGTCAGTTTGTTTATACTGTACCTGAACAAAACTGGTGGACTTTCCATATTCGTTTACATAATCCAACTGGTAGAATACACTTTCCCAACTTACACGTTTATAAAGCCCGCTGGTTTGAATAAAACAATTATAAAAAATATCTAATTACAACCCAATTAGACCAAACTAAGAAAAACAATGATGAGAAAAATATTTCCAAATGCAATTGTGTTATTATGTGGATTAATATCTTGCCAAAATAAACCTTCTGAAGTTACACCAAATATTATTTACATTTTAACGGATGACTTGGGTTATGGAGAATTAGGATGTTACGGTCAAGAAAAAATCGAGACTCCTAATATTGATAAACTGGCTAAAAATGGCATGCGATTTATCAACCATTATGCAGGCACTGCAGTATCAGCACCATCTCGATGTATTACATTAACAGGACTCCACAGTGGTCATGCATACATTCGTGGAAATGATGAAATGCCAGAGCGTGGTGATGTATGGAGTCATGAGGCTATGCTGGCAGATTCTAGTTTAGAAGGTCAACGTCCTATGCTACCAGGAACTATAACTATACCCTCCTTACTAAAAAGCAAAGGTTACAGAACTGGTTTGGTTGGAAAGTGGGGTTTAGGATATCCTGGATCTGAGAGTACACCTAATAAAATGGGCTTCGATTTTTTTTATGGTTATAATTGTCAAAGACAAGCTCATACTTATTTTCCACCGTTTTTATATCGCAATGAAGAACGTGAGTATTTACAAAATGAAATATTAGTACCAGGTACAATGCTAGATAGTTTGGCTGATCCATTAGATATTAAAAGCTACTCCAAATACACCCAGCAAACTTATAGTTGCGATCCAATGTACGAAGAGATATTGAATTTTGTGAGTGAAAACGATAAACACGAACCATTTTTCTTGTTTTGGGCCACACCTCTTCCACATGTTCCTTTACAAGCCCCTGATCATTGGGTAAATTATTACCTTGAAAAGTTTGGTGATGAAGCACCCTATTTAGGAGACGAAGGGTATTTTCCTTCTCGCTATCCACATGCTACATATGCTGCTATGATTAGTT
>CAZVEI010000365.1:1698-1929 GCA_964626295.1 uncultured Alkalibaculum sp. | reverse complement strand
CAACACGCTAAAGGAGTTTATGCAATGATGGGGTATCGAAATGAGGAAAAAGAGGCAATCTACTTCCCTCACCATGAAAAATTCAAAATTGATGAAGATTATATGAAATACGGTACAGCACTACATGTGCAATTTGCCCTAGATTTTTTAAAGTCGTGATAAGCTGAAGGTGGAACGCTTGACACTATTTGCGGCTGTCCTAGTCTGCTTTTCCAACATTTCAACTTTCCA
>CAZVEI010000365.1:0-1688 GCA_964626295.1 uncultured Alkalibaculum sp. | reverse complement strand
AATAAATCAATAAATAAATTAACGATAACACCTATTAAAGGAGCACTACAATATGAATTTTTATCTAGCACCCCTAGAAGGATTAACTGGATATGTTTATCGAAATGCTCATAGAGAGTTCTTCGGCCAAATAGACAAATACTTTTCACCCTTTATCGTAGCTAATCAAAGCGTACGCCTTACGACAAAAGAACTAAAGGACATCCTGCCAGAAAATAATAAAGACATCTTCTTAATACCTCAACTGCTGACTAACAATGCAGAAGATTTTATTCATATGGCTAATAAGATCAAAAGCTTTGGCTATAATGAGATCAATTTAAATCTAGGGTGCCCTTCTGGAACGGTAGTCTCAAAAGGCAGAGGTGCCGGTTTTTTGAGTAAACCAAAGGAATTAGATGTATTTTTAGAGAAGATTTTTATCCACCCAAGTACAAAAATCTCTATTAAAACCAGAATTGGCAAAGACCATCCTGATGAGTTTTACGAATTAATTGAAATATACAATAAATACCCCCTTGAAGAATTGATTATCCACCCAAGAGTTCAATTAGACTTTTATAAAAATAAACCTAACTTAGATATCTTTAAAGCTGCCGTCACTTTAAGTAAAAATCCTATTTGCTATAATGGAGATCTTTTTACTGCTAAAGAATACGAATCCTTTATAGCTGAATTTCCTAATGTTAATACAGTAATGATTGGCAGAGGCCTTATAGCTAATCCTGGGCTAGTTCTGACTATTAGAGATAGTAGAAAATTAGATAAGGATTTACTTAGAGACTTTCACGACAAAATATACGCGGATTACAAAAACATCCTATTTGGTGATAAAAATGTCCTATATAAAATGAAAGAAATATGGTTCTATATGATTCGCATTTTTACAAATCATTTAAAATACGCAAAGAAAATAAAAAAAGTGCAAAGGCTAACTGAATATGATCAAGTGGTTTCGAGTTTATTTACGGAACAACAGATTTTAGAGAATTATCAATACTAGAATAAGCTGAATGCTGAAAGCGGAACTCTTAGACACTATTAGGGCTATTGTGGTTTACTCTTCCAACATAATAAATAAAAAAGTTCTAAGCTCTCTGCTTTCACATAGAACTTATGGAGTGCTACTTTGCTTGTCAAGGAGTGAAGCGACGAAGAAAAGCATTAGTAGCACCCATGCCAGGCTTGCCCAAGAGCACAAGCATAGTGCAGGGCGATTGGCTGCAAGCTACGGCAGAACTTACATCTTATAACTAAATTACAGATTCAATAATTTTGCTATGTTCTTTTGATCAAAACCTACTATAATATTTCCATCAATATCTAGTACTGGTACGCCTCTTTGGCCTGATTTCTCTACCATATGTGTAGCTGCTTCACGATCTACTGATACATCGTATTCTTCAAATGCGATATTGTTTTCCTTTAAGTAATCTTTAGCCTTTACACACCATGGACAAGATGGTGTTGAATACACTTTTACATTCATTTTATATCCTCCTATTTAAACCATATTTATTGTGATGTTTATAGTTACCTTATTATATTATTCCACAAAACAAGTTATTTCAAACACATTGATATTATATAAACGATTTTAGGATTTCTTCTTTCTCAGGTAGCTCTTTACCTCTTGTCCAGCAGTTGCTCCTTCACCTACTGCAGTTGCCACTTGCGCTAACCCTCCA
>CAZVEI010000364.1:0-1958 GCA_964626295.1 uncultured Alkalibaculum sp. | reverse complement strand
CCCAAATTAGAAAATGGAATATCAAATTTGAATATTATTATCCAAAATAATGCAACCAGATAAATAGTAAATAATATTTTAGTTAACTTGTTTGTTTTACTATCTTCTTTCATAGCTTTCCTCCAATTTTCTTTGTAAAGCTTTAATCTCTTGTGCTAACTCAAACTTTCATTTTGGTTGCTTTTCAGCTCGTACTTTTTCTCTAACTGTAAAATTTGTCTTCCTATTTTTCGATGAGTTTCATCTATGCTTATTTGTTCTTCAAGAGTATTCCCATGCCCAATTTGTATGTTACATAAGGCTGTACCATGAAACACAGCCCATTACCCTATTTCAAAATAACCTTGGCTTGTTTTCTAGGAACCGTTCGGTAGTATTGTACATCGGGATAACCCAATACAAGACAAGCTTGTACTTCTTTTTCATCCTCAATATTTAAAAACTCTTTTATCTCTTTATTTTGATTTGCAGCTCTTACAAAAAAGCCGCTATAAAACATTCCAAGCCCTTGGGCGAATGTCATAAGTTCCATATTTGAAGCAGCTAGTCCGGCATTAATAGCAGAGTCGCTGACGATACATACAACTGCAGGTACATGAAAAAACAAATCATCACGACCGTCTTGACTGTAGTGATCACGCATAGTAATCCACCGACGAGCGTACACTTTATATATGCTAGGAATTTCAGTATTTAATAGCATTTCTTGTGCCTCTTTGTGTAAACTCTCCAGTGCCATCTTCGTCAATTGGGGCAAATTATCTCGTACAATCACATAAGAGGTCCCTTGCAAATTGCTACCAGTAGGAGTATATCTTCCCGCCTCTATAATATTCATCAGCTTCTTATCTTCAACGGGCTTTTGAATAAATCGTCGTATAGATCTTCTTCCCCTAATGGCCTTAAGTAGTAAATCAGGATTTAAGGCCGCCGACTCTAAAGTGGACCCTTCTACCTCCCCCATTTCGTACCCTTCTATAGATACCGCATTCTGAGGACACACAGCAACACAGTGCCCGCATTCCATACAATTGAAAACAGCCCTAGCCTTTTTATCTTCAATAACAATATTCTTTGGAAAGCAGTCTGCGACACATAGGCCACATCCTATACAAAGTTCATTATCAATATGTACCAATTTGATACCTCCAGTAAGTTATTTGCAATTTATAAGGTTAATTTAATAGGCAACATTCTACCTATGACGAGTTATTAAAATAGGGAAATGGGCTATCTTTTGACAGAAATAGCAGAAGTGCCAGCACAGCACAAGAGTTGAAACAAATAGCTTTGCCTCCCTTGTTTTTTGTTGGCACTTTTGTAAATTAAAACTTATCCTTGCTTTAAATATATACCTTTCTTAAAACTTTTCCATAGGGATGTGATGGGTCCTTATTTTCAACAACAATTAGTTTATTATCCTCAATCATCTTATCAATACGCAAAGCATACCAACTATCGCTAATGCCTAGACTGTATTCTCCTAAAAGCTTACCGATAAGTCGTGCCATAATAAAATCATTATCTGGAAGATTCTTTGTGATAATGAAATCATAAAAACTTTCTGGTGCAGAAATTAGCTTTCCGTTTATAACTGCTCGTAATGATGCACTTTCTACCATTAAATCATGCCAGTAGTCACTAGCAATTCTCTTTTCTATCTGTGATAATTGTTTTTCAAAAGGTAGAAATTGATCAATTTTACCTGCCTCAACTTCCCCCCAGTGACTATACTCTGCTATTTCATTGCCGCTAATAGCATCTGTATTTTCGTAACAATGGCTTTTATATTCTACTTTTGCTTTGTCTAATAATCTCATTACATTTGTTTTAAATGCCATATTTATCACTCCAAAGATAATAAATAGTGGTGGTGTAAATGCTTTTCGAATCTTATATCCTCTCTAAAATATCCGAAATATAATATTCAAGTAATAGTTCTTGATAGGCACCATAAG
>CAZVEI010000363.1:293-1958 GCA_964626295.1 uncultured Alkalibaculum sp. | reverse complement strand
TTATATAATTCTTCTATTATCTTTTGATTTGAATGTTCTTCTTCAGCTTGTACACTGTTACCCTGAAGCATAAGGGAAGAAATGTGTACGTATTTTATATGGTAATTGTCATCTCCACTTCTCTCAGCGGTCAGTATGCCTTGTTGTTCCCAATATTCCCACGCTTTTCTTACGTCACTTTCTAATATACCCAATGTTTTAGCAATGATCTTGTTTGAAATAGAGGATAGATTTTTATTGCTGCAATACTTTAAGCCTAATAGATATACTTTTACATAATCTCCTGGAGCAGTAGGCATATAATGGTTGATAAAAATATTTTCTAATACAGTAACGCCTAAATCGTCATTGTTGATGTATAGTTCAAAATTATTCATTTTCACACCTCTCAATCTATGAATAAGTTTTTACATCCTTGTTGCAGTAGTACCTATTGAAATTATATCAGAAATAAGCAGCTGAGGTCGTTGGCACTTGCTCATAGAAATCATCTCATTTTTTTGTGCAAGCACAAAAAATGTTCTGATTTTTGCGAGCCAATCGCTGATGCAAATATTATATCACAAATGCAATTGTTTTACCTTTAAGGCTTATGTTTTCATATATTAAGATAATATTATGTTAAAACAGTTTAATACAAAGTGGGTTTGGAGATATAATATTAGTAAAGGTCAAGTTTCGAATTATTATATCTTTAATATTAATATAATGTTTTGATAATAAAAAAAAATATGATATAATCAACCGTTGAATAGAACAATATTAATGAAGGGAAGTTATTATGGAGCGATATGTAATCGAAGGAGGTACTCCTCTAAAAGGTGAAGTAAGCATTGCTGGTGCAAAGAATGCAGCTTTAGGTTTAATACCAGCTACAATCCTTTCAGAAGGTGTATGTAAATTAGAAAATATACCCAATATCAAAGACGTAAACCGGTTTATTAATATATTGCGAAAATTAGGCGTTAAGACAACTCAAATAAACGAAAATACAATTACTTTTGATGCTGAAAATATAGCACAGTATGAAATGTTAGATGAGGAGACTCGTAAAATGAGAGCTTCTTACTATCTATTAGGTGCATTACTAGGAAGATTTAAAAAGGTAACCATTCCTTTTCCTGGAGGCTGTGATATAGGGGTAAGACCTATTGACCAACATATAAAGGGATTTGAAGCATTAGGTGCAAAAGTAAAAATCGAACACGGTGTCATCCACATGTCTGCAGAAGCGTTAATAGGAACACAAATTTATATGGACGTAGTCAGTGTAGGGGCTACCATTAATATTATGTTAGCTGCAGTTAAGGCAGAAGGTGTGACAGTTATTGAAAATGCTGCTAGAGAGCCTCATGTAGTAGATGTAGCAAACTTTTTAAATCTAATGGGTGCCAACATTAAGGGCGCAGGAACAGATATTATAAAGGTTGGTGGCGTAAAGGAATTACGAGGTTGCGAGTATATGGTTATTCCAGATCAAATTGAGGCAGGTACATATATGGTGGCTGCTGTAGCGACAAAAGGTGATGTTTTAATTAAAAACGTCATACCAAAGCATTTAGAGTCTATATCTGCTAAATTAACAGAAATGGGCGCAGAGATTATAGAATACGATGATGCTATTCGGGTAATTGGAAAAGACCATTTAAATTCTATTAATGTAAA
>CAZVEI010000363.1:0-234 GCA_964626295.1 uncultured Alkalibaculum sp. | reverse complement strand
TCTTATGTGTCTGACAGAAGGAACAGGTACCATTGCAGAAAGCATCTTTGAGAACCGATTTAAATACGTAGATGAGCTCAGAAGAATGGGTGCAGATATTATTGTTGATGGACGAGTAGCAATATTCAACGGAGGCAGGGGATTAAGCGGTGCAACCTTAAGAGCTACAGATTTAAGAGCTGGAGCAGCTATGGTTATTGCTGGACTAGCTGCAGATGGAATAACAGAAGTTAC
>CAZVEI010000362.1:0-1965 GCA_964626295.1 uncultured Alkalibaculum sp. | reverse complement strand
CCACTTGCCATTTCAGAATAATGTTCTTTCCATCTTGTGTAAGGGACACTCTTGTAGTAGGCTCGTCATTGGGCATAGAGGCTATGAGCGATATAGAACGTTCTGTTGTGGAAGACTTTTCGTCCAAGATAGTATCATTGCTACACTTGCCAAAAAGCAAGCCGATAGCAATTGTTGTCAGGAATATAAATACATTTTTCATATCCAAAGGGGGTTTTAAATAAAATTATTTACTCTCTTAAATCATATCGGTTGCTACCAATCTTCTCTTGGTATATCAGGGAGACGCCACCAGCTAATAAGATATTCTGGTCGGTTACAATTTCCACAACTTTTATATCTTGGGTTGAAATAAAAGTTTATTTTTCATCTATTATACTTTCTGCTTCGATATTCATATCCAGATAGAAATGGGCATAGAATATCTATGTGATAGTCGAATGGTTGCAGAAATATTCTTTATAGATGTCAATTATAGAAAAGAATTAATCGCATTATGAAGAACTTCAGAACAGCAAAAAAATAGTGTTCTTAAGAAATTGATATGTATTTGAAGCAATTTGGAACCTAAAACAATCTTTTCTATAACATGTACTTAAATAAAAAAAACGTAAATTAGAAGTATTATGTTCACCGTGAAAAGTTAATACGTTAGGCTTTAACACTTTTGGTGATATAGTTTAGTATGTCATAAGTCGTAAGTCATCAGTAACAATTTGGACATTCCGATTGCTGACCGCTGACTGCTGACAGTGCTTAAATAATTCCATGCTGTTCGAATATGATTCTCAATAATGCCCACACACCAAAAAGCCCCACTTTCCCCAAAAAAGAAAGCAAGGCTTTTATTATTTTCTAATTAATCTAATTAGTTGACTTTCTCCATTTGCGACACCCTGTATTTGGAGGGAGAGGTTTCCTCAATTTTTTTGAATACACGATAGAATGAACTCTGACTAGAAAAGCCAGACATGATTGCAATTTCATCAAGAGGCAACTGATCTTCATTTTCCATTGATAACAACTCTTTTGCGTATGCTATACGATAAGAATTTATATAATCGTTGAAATTAGAGTTAGTTTTATTATTTATCAATTGTGATAGATACGTTCTGTTAGTACCTAATCTTAATGCCAAATCATTTAATCGTAATTCAGAATTTTTGAAGATTTGCTTATTCTTTAAGAGATCTTCCATTTTTTCGTAAAACTCATCATGATTATTATCCAGTGCAAAGATTCCAACTTCAATTTCTTCTTCTCCTTCTTCTTCTCCTTCTTGAAGTTTTTCACCCACCAAAGAGTGAGCCAGTTTTAAGGAAGTTACTTTTACAGGGATAGTTTTTTTGAATCTATCACAACATGTAATACAGAAAGCCATTGGATGGGCAATGAAAGGAAGAGCCAAAAGATACGGAGTGTTAACGAAGAAGCCTTTTCCTATAATATTAGATGTCATGGCTACTATGGCGCTTGTCATCAGAAAAAGAAAAGGTATACTTATATCTAATATCTTTCGGTTTTTTATTTTCGAGTAAAAAGCAAATACATTTTTATTGGATCTTATAATATGTTGCATTCCAAAAACTGTTGTCAGAAGCACTTCTATTACAAGTGTCAGTTCAAAAAGCATTATTCTAAAGCTCTGTAGTTTTATGAGAGTAGAATAACTTCCTGAAACTGGATTGTTTTTATACAGTAAATTATTGGTGAAAACCTCTATCTCTTGTGGGGTCATCATACTATAGATAACAGCGGTAAATAGAGCCAAAATAATTGCTGGAGTAAATAACCACAACCATCTGTAGTCAATTTTGATATCAACTGTCATCAGACGAATATAGTAATAGTAAAGAGGATAAACGGAAAGTGATGTAAAAACCCAAATAGCATCTAAGACATTAACTACATTGAGATAGTTATTTAAATAATACCACAAAATCAAAAAGCCAACTAAAGAAACTG
>CAZVEI010000361.1:0-1976 GCA_964626295.1 uncultured Alkalibaculum sp. | reverse complement strand
CAAGTCGCATATTTGCTGACCACCCGACCACCCGACCACCTGACCACCTGATACTTTACCACCTGACCACCTAGGAAAATTCCGCTTGACGGCACATATTGTCTTTAACAAACAAAAAAGGTATAATAACATAAACATCAATTACAACTCGAAAGAAGGAATTTCCCCCAATGAGAGAAAAAACAATCAGAATCGGAATGGTAGGGATACTAGACGGCTTATTCCTTACGTTTTCCTTATACGTTTCTGCAATCCTAACTCAAAACAGTGCTGTCGTCATTCCGCAATTTTCTAACTTTTTGATTATTGCCTTAACCATAAAATTTGGTCTGCTTTTTATTACCAATACATACAATACCTTGTGGAGATACGCTAGTGTGGAAGAAATGTTTAAGATTTCTTTGGCCAATGTCATCTCTAATTTTATAACCTTTTTTATCCTTAATTTAATCAGCCCTGAGATTACAACGGGCTTTGCCATTGTTAACTGCATATTAGACACAACTTTTACAGGTGGTATTCGAATTAGCTATAGAGCAGCTAGACGATTTAAGAACTTTAATATACCTGCTAATGGCAAGAATGTCCTCATTGTAGGTGCAGGGGATGCAGGGGTTAGTGTTTTAAGGGAATACAGAGGCAATCCTACTATAGAAGATAAGATCATCGGCTTTATAGACGACGATGTATTCAAACGAGGTACTTATATTAATGGTTACAAAGTCTTAGGGGAGTTAAGTGAATTAGCCAAACTCGTCAAAGAGCATAGGGTTCAAGAGATCATCATCGCCATGCCTTCTGTTGAACCAGATACCATTCGAGAAATCGTCAACGAATGCAAAAAGACAAAATGCAAGACCAAAATCGTCCCAAGTCTTACTAATTTAATTGACAGCAAAGACCTTACAAAGCAAATTCGCGAAGTTCAAATTGAAGATTTACTAGGCAGAGAGCCTGTTAATTTAAACAATACAGAAATCTGTGGCTACCTTAAGGACAAGCGTGTCCTCGTCACTGGTGGTGGAGGCTCTATTGGTTCGGAATTATGTAGGCAAATTGCAAACGTTGATCCATCTGAACTCATCATTTTAGATATTTATGAAAACAACGCATACGACCTACAAAACGAGCTAAAGAGAAAAATGCCACACTTAAACCTTGAAGTCTTGATTGGCTCTGTGCGAGACGAAGATCGAATGGAGCAAATCTTTAAAAAGTACAGACCACAAGTAGTCTTTCACGCAGCAGCTCACAAACACGTACCTTTAATGGAAGACAGCCCAAAAGAAGCCATCAAAAACAATGTACTAGGCACCCTAAACACTGCTCAAACAGCGGACAAGTACCACGTAGAAAAATTTGTCCTAATATCCACAGATAAAGCCGTAAATCCAACCAATATTATGGGCGCATCTAAAAGACTATGTGAGATGGTCGTTCAATCCATCAACAAAGCAAGCAAGACAGAGTTCGTAGCAGTACGTTTTGGCAATGTCCTAGGCAGCAACGGTAGCGTAATTCCACTATTTAAAAAGCAAATCGCAAGTGGTGGCCCAGTAACAGTAACCCACGAAAAAATCATAAGGTACTTCATGACCATCCCAGAAGCATCCCAACTAGTAATCCAAGCAGGAGGCATGGCAAAAGGCGGAGAAATCTTCGTCCTAGACATGGGCCAACCAGTAAAAATAATAGACCTAGCAAGAGACCTAATCCGCCTAAGTGGCTTCGAACCAGACACAGAAATCCCAATAAAAATAACAGGCCTCAGACCAGGAGAAAAACTCTACGAAGAGCTCCTCTTAAATGAAGAAGGCATAGCCAACACCACCCATAGCAAAATCCTAATAGGCAAACCAGGAGACCTAGACTACAAAATTTTACTTAGAAGCATAGCATTATTAAAACAAGCGTTAAAAGACATGAATGCAGATATTAAGGAAGTTATGACAAGAATTGTACCTACATATCATCCA
>CAZVEI010000360.1:1731-1980 GCA_964626295.1 uncultured Alkalibaculum sp. | reverse complement strand
AAATCGCATATAGGTTGTGCATATTGTAAGTGGCTACTATCAGCCACATGAATTACTACGTTCATATACAGCTATAATAAAATAAGATGAGAAATTGTTGATGTTTAATTGAGTTCTGCGCATGGCAGATAGGAAGAGATTTATCGAAACCTAGGTGGGTTCAAAAATCAAGCATTTGCAAAGCTTTATCGTCGTCGTCGAACAACACTTTTTGCTTCTAAGGAGGTAATATGTGAGAATATTTTCTTC
>CAZVEI010000360.1:0-1721 GCA_964626295.1 uncultured Alkalibaculum sp. | reverse complement strand
TGTTATTACAAAAGTAAATATAATATTCTTATATCCTACATTTTTGACATATTATTTACTCAAACAGTGTAAAAAAGATACATATTGGATTGCTTTTAAGATTTATCACAATCTTCATTACCGAAACAGTAGAAATTTTGAAGAAAAATGTTACTTTTGTTATCGCTAAATAAAAAATGGTGTTTTCTAACTAGTTCTTGCAAGAGTTATCTCTTCTACTGCTGTTTTTTGACAAAGACTTCAAAATATCTTCACACCATTAGTACTCATCCTAAAAAAAGAAAAGAATATGACGCATGAAAATAGATACCGTGCCTACACTCTTAGTAATTATAAAGAAATACCACAAATTAAGAATCTTTCTTCTCAAGATATAGAGGCAATTGAGGTTGTTGGCAGGGTACTTCCATTTAAAGCTAACAACTATGTAGTTGAACAGCTCATTGACTGGAACAACATCCCTAACGATCCTATATTTACACTCACATTTCCACGCAAAGAGATGCTATCAACGGCTCATTACGAGCAAGTGTTAAATATGCTGGACAGTGACTCCAACGATCCAATTTACAAAGAAGCTATAGATACAATAAGAAGAGATCTTAATCCAAATCCTGCAGGACAAGAACACAATGTGCCCACTCTAGAGGGTTTTAGACTAGATGGGATGCAGCACAAATATAGAGAAACAGTTTTGTTTTTCCCAAGTCAGGGACAAACTTGTCATGCTTACTGTACATTTTGTTTTAGATGGCCCCAGTTCACTGGCATGAACGATTTGAAATTTGCCTCAAGAGAAGCCGATCTGCTACACAAATACTTGTTGGAACACAAAGAAGTGACTGATGTTTTATTCACAGGTGGCGACCCACTAACAGCAACAGCAAACATTCTCTCCACTTACATTGAGCCCCTACTTACCGAAGAGTTTGCTCATATTCGCACCATAAGAATAGGCTCAAAAGCCCTATCATACTGGCCCTATCGATTTCTAACAGACAGAGACGCTGATAATTTGATTGAGCTTTTCACTAAAGTGAGAAAAGCTGGCAAGAACCTAGCTTTTCAAGCTCATTTCAATCATCCCGCCGAACTTAGTACCGATGTGGTTAAAGATGCCATTGAACGTATCAAAAGCACAGGTGCACAAATTCGCACACAGTCGCCCTTACTCAATAAAATAAATAACCATCCCGACATATGGGTAGATTTGTGGCAAAAACAAGTAGATCTGGGTTGCATTCCTTACTACATGTTCATTGCGCGCGACACGGGTTCGAAAGCATTCTTCGAAGTTCCTCTAGACCAAGCCTGGGAGCTATTTCGCAATGCATATTCTCGTGTAAGTGGTGTTTGCCGTACTGTGAGAGGTCCAAGCATGAGCGCATTCCCTGGTAAAGTAATAGTGACTGGTGTAGCGAAAGTGAAAGACGAAAAGGTATTTATCTTAGAGTTTCTACAGTGCCGCAATCCAGATCTTGTAGGCATTCCATTTTTTGCAAAATATGATGCAGATGCTACTTGGCTAGATCAACTAGAACCAGCATTTGATAAGAAAGAGTTTTTTTATGAAAAGGACAATCTCTTAGGGGACAACTCAGACGATCGTAATTTGTGGGAATAGATTAACATAAGTACTCTATCATCTAATAAAACAATTGGCACTCTAAGCTAGCTATAAAAGCATACTTAGAGTGCTTTTTTAATTGCTTATCTTAAAT
>CAZVEI010000359.1:0-1991 GCA_964626295.1 uncultured Alkalibaculum sp. | reverse complement strand
AAGTATTATTGAAGACAAGCATAATTCTTTTCCACAAATAGATTATACGGAAAAGCCGGATAAGTTTTGTATTGCTGTGGCAGATGGAAAAATTGGTTTGCTTATCGATGGCATACCCTTCTCCATGGTTATGCCAATAACCATCATCGATGTATTTCAGACTACAGATGATTATACCATCAATCAAGTTTTTACGTCTGTCCTTAGAATTTCCAGATACTTGCTTGCTACAATTGCACTGACACTACCTGGCTTCTTTGTAGGAGTAGCCACATTTCATCAGCAATTGCTGCCTTCAAAACTAATCGTATCGATTATAACTTCTCGTGAAGGTGTACCCTTTCCTTTATTTTTCGAGGTGCTGATTCTAGTCTTAGCTTTTCAAGTTTTAATTGAAGCAGGTACGCGTATTTACAGCAGTATAGGTAGTATGATCTCCTTAGTGGGAGCCATCGTAGTAGGAGATGCAGCCATTGCAAATTATACCATTCCCAACAGAGATTTTGCCAATTCATTATGGATGTGGGAATTGGTTCTATTGATGCTTTCTTCTTTTATAGGAATATTTGGTCTTGCGATAGGAATAATTCTCATGATTGCTACCTTATGTTCTATTGAAGTATTAGGCGTTCCGTACTTGTCTCCATTTTTAGATACAAATAAATTTAAGGGCTTTAAAGATAGCATCATTCGGCCACGCTTAGATAAAAAAGAAAGCCCAGACTATATTCAGAGAATAAAGTAGTTAGGAGAGGAAAATGAAGAATCAAAGCGCAATTTTAATATCACTTATCATACTGACATTTCTGTTTCTCTCTACGGAATTTAATGAATCTGTCATAGGGAGAACGGAAATTGAAAATTTGTACCCTATTATTCTAGCAGGAGTAGATAAAAGTAATAATCCTGAGAAGCCTTATCAAATTACTACCGTATCACCTACTACAGAAGAAGAGGCAGAAAAGCCTACTAATATAATGACTGCTTCAGGAAAGACAGTATTTGACGCCAATAGAATGATTGGTATGTATGCTGAAAATGATATCTATTGGGGTCATACTAAATATCTCTTAATTGGAGAAGAAGCAGCAAGAGAGGATATTGATAAATATTTAGACTTTTTTATTCGAGATAATGAGCCAAGAAATACAATTGTACCAATTATCATAAAAGATTACTCTAGTGTAGAGATCATTAATCATCTATATGAACAAAATATTGATATATCAGAAAACCTAGGTAATATAATAGATAATGCAGGGCTAACCTCGTACTATCGTCCTATTAATTTACTAGAATATTTTAATATGTCTGCAGAAAGTGGAGACGGTTATTTGCCCTATATTATATTAGAAGAAGAAAACATGCACCTTCAAATGGAGAAGGGCAGTGAAAAAGTAGAAAAGGGACAATACGAAAGATTTCAAAAAGAAGGTCACGTTAAAGAGGATGTAGTTATGCATATACCTGGGTACGCATTGATAAAAGATGGAAAAGTAGTAGAACATATCTCTCATGAACAAGCGAGGGGGTTAAACTGGATTATAGATGAAATTGGTTCAGGCGTGATTGTTCTTGAAAATCAAGGTACAAATTATAATCTAGAGATTATTGGTAGCAGTTCTAAAATAGAGCCTAAGATAGAGGGCGATAATCTTGAAACAGATATTACAATAAAAGTACAGACAAGTATTACAGAAATAGATCAACAGGGTATAAAGGTTAATGATGAGCTCATTGATAAACTCAATAATCAATTAAAAAAAGCGGTTGAAAAGGAAGTAAAGGAAGTTATAGAAACAGCTCAAAAATATGAGATTGACATTTTTGGCATAGGAAATAAGTTTAATTTAAAACACCCTGTAAAATGGCAAAAGGAATATAAAGATCAATGGGAAGAACTTTTCCCAAATGCAGAAATCAATATAATTGTAGAGCCTAATATTAATAGAGGAGCTTTATTTGATGACTCCATTATGGAAGAGGAAATG
>CAZVEI010000358.1:0-1997 GCA_964626295.1 uncultured Alkalibaculum sp. | reverse complement strand
AATATGAATTCTTTTTTTTAATAATAGATTGACTTATCATTAAAAAAAACAGGTTTAATGTTTAAAGGACATACAGAACAGGGAGAGGTTGATTTCATTCTTCTTGAAATCTATGAGAATGGAACAACAACATCGGTTGATATAAATACATTCGAAACGCTTTTTGGAGATGCGGAAGGGAATTATACCTATGAAGCCTTATCGGGTTCTCATACTTTTAAATTGGAAGATACGCAATACACTATGACATCCGAGGAAATGGGTTATCAAAAGTATTTCGACCAATGGAAAGAACAAGGATTCTTTAACTAACAGAAAGCCTAAATAAATTCGGCTCTTTTTTATTCTGAATCATAGTCAAAACTTTACAATTATGACACTTTAAAATAAATGATGATATGATCTAATTTAGGAATTTACATTGTAACAGTAGGAAAATACGGAATTAATACAAGAATATAGAAATACGGAACGGTGAGGGCACCGCTCCCTACATCACGATAATGTGTATAATCGTAGGGAACGACGCCCTCGTCGTTCCGCATATGACGCAATTTTATTGTATTATGTCTCATTGATATTTTATTAAACCAAAGGAACCTCAAAATGAGGTTCCTTTAAATATATGCCAATATTAACACTCTTTTTAAACATAGCCTTTAGTATTTATTTCGGTAAGCGACGAAACTTCTTGACTGATTTATTAAGTTATAATGTACATATTTTCATCATTTATGAATTTTCCGCCCGGTGGGTTTTCTTTTCGAATTAATCTTCTCTTAATTTAACAACCTTTGCAGCACTGCGCTTTTGATCTTCGCTGATGGCTGCGTAGTGCTTTTTCGTCGTGTTTACGTCTTTATGG
Source organism: uncultured Alkalibaculum sp. (assembly GCA_964626295.1). Classification (GTDB taxonomy): domain Bacteria; phylum Bacillota; class Clostridia; order Eubacteriales; family Alkalibacteraceae; genus Alkalibaculum. The sequence goes on along the minus strand of CAZVEI010000358.1, from coordinate 1,132 downwards.
CCTAAGACGTCTGCAACTAAGTAAATATCTCCTGTTTCTCGGTATAAATTGGTACCGTATGTACTTCTCAGCTTGTGAGGGGAGATGTTTTTTAAAGGGGTAATAATGGTAGAGTACTTCTTTACGAGCTTTTGTATGGCACTTACGCCAATTCGCTTTCTTTGCATAGAGAGGAAGAAGGCTTTTTCGTTGCCAGGGTAGGGCGTAATGGCTTCTCTTACGGCTATGTAGTCTTTTAAAATCTTAGCAACTTCCTCACTAAAGTAGAGAATGGTCTCATTTCCACCTTTTCGGGTAATCTTAAAGCTGTTGTTCTCAAAATTAAAGTGATCTAAATCTAAGCCAACGGATTCGCTCACTCGAATACCTGTCCCCAAGAGCAAGGCGAGGATGGCTAAATCTCGCTCTTTATTGTGATTGTGATACTTCTTTTGAGTATCCGTTAATTCTTCTCCAGACTCAACTAAATCGAGTAAATTAGCTACTTCGTCTACTTCAAGGCGAGTAATAGGTTTTTCCTTATTTTTAGGCATATCTACCAGAATAGCTGGGTTTGTGATAATCATCTTCTTTTTAAAGAAGTACTTATAAAAGGCCCTTACACTAGACAGTTTGCGAGCTTTTCCTGTATTGGAGTTGGTATAGGCAATAAAAGTTTCTGGATTTTTATAATTGGGTAGGGAATAGAAGGACAAAAATTCTAGGAACTTTTCTATGTCAATAGAAGAGATCTTATCTAAATCCTCTACAACAAGATCCTGCACCTTTTTGCCAAAGAAGGGATCTAGTTCATTGGTAATAAAGTAGAAAAAAATCCTCAAATCAAAAACGTAGGCAATTCGTGTTTTGATGGACGTATTGGGTTCAATCCCTCTGAAGTAAATATCAGAAAAAGAGGGGAGATCCTTCATTAGTGCTCTCAATTTAAGAGTTAATTGCGTTTCTTGTTCTTTTGCAAAATTTTCGCTTTTCATTTTTTATCATCCTTACTTTAGTCGTTAGTCACTAGCGTCAGGGTATTCTTCTAGGGTCACAAGTCACCTTAAGGCAGTAGTTCATATTGTATAAGTATGCATACGCTGCGCTCCAGGATGACTGGGGGCAGGAGCTCGGATCAAAATAGTGTCTTCGG
>CAZVEI010000357.1:0-2020 GCA_964626295.1 uncultured Alkalibaculum sp. | reverse complement strand
GCATGAACTTTGAAATGTCACAGCCTTTTGGATCAAGCTGCATGTGAACATGGGTGTCCATTAAGCAGTAGGCTAAAATCTTGCATTCAAATTTTTTACAGTAAAGTGCCATGAGTTGTAGGTATGCAATTTTATCATTGGATAAGAACACTTGTTGGATTATGTTTTCTCATAGAATATAATGATATGCAATGATAATTATAAAAATATTGTAATCTGTTGTTAAATGTATGATAATAAAATAAGTGAGAAATTGAGACGTGTCCCCAGTGCACACAAGAAGATGCGGGTGCGTGGATTAAAATATTTAGGGTATACGTTGAAATAGAATTGTAAAAATATATTTCTTTGCTTTAATCATATCAAAGAGGAGGTAGTGAAATGAATAAAAAAGAGGACACTGTATATTGGAGCGATCGAAAGAGAATACTGGGTATGCCAATTTCTTTTACGAAGTATAATCTTATTCCTGGAAAATTTATAGCGGATTCTGGGCTGCTTAACACAACTCGGGAAATGATTATGCTATATCGAATTTTAGATATTAAACTTGAAAAAACTTTTATGCAGAAAATATTTGGAGTAGGATCTCTGTATCTTCATACTAACGATCAAACTGCAGGTGAATTTGTCATTAAAAATGTAAAAAATCCAAATATGGTTATGGATCTGTTGAGTGATAAGGTAGAAAAAGAGAGAAGAAAACAACGCATAAGAGCTACGGAAATCATGAGTAATGATGAGGACTTTGAGGATTTAGAGGAGTGATCATGTGAGGCATATGGGTATTGACATCTTACTCCATATGCCTTACGAATCTCTTTAAGTAAAATAGGCAAGAGATTATTATTTGTTTTAAATTTTTCGTCAAGTATCTATTCCTCTATACATCTCTATAATTCTATGCAATAATTTATCGAGTGAGTGAGTTCTTGCTCTAGAGCAAATTTTAGCCTTTTCTTCGCAAATCAAGCATTTTCTAGGACTTAATCCTAATCACTATGACTTATTATATTGTAGTTCTCATCTAATATGTCTATATCAAATATTCTGCCTAACTATTGATAAGTTCTATAATTCCTCCATTTTATATGCTTTGTGAAGAAATAGAACAAAACTTTATGGAATTTCAATTTAACTACATAAAAAGCTTTTGGCCTATAATAATTGTGTATTTTGTTGTCTTTGAAATTACTAGAGCATTACCATATTAATTTTAAATAAATTACGAGATAAAGAAAGCGAGGAAAAGATTTGAACAAATTAGAAGCAAAAAGTGTGCTAACAGAAACAATGGAAAAATTCCTTGGTTTAGCAGCTTGTCGTTTACCTGATGATGTATATAAGAAGTTATCAGAGTTAAGAGAAACTGAAGATTCCCCTATGCAAAAGGTTCTATATGATGCTTACTTCGAAAATTTAGAAAAAGCAAAAGAGTTAAAGCGTCCATGCTGTCAAGATACTGGACTACTTCATTATTACATTAAAATGGGTACAAATTTTCCATATCAAGAAATTGTTGCTGAAAGTTTAAGGGATGCAACTCACAATGCTACATACAGCGTGCCTTTAAGACAAAATACAATCAACTACTTTGAAGAAGAAAATACCAATGACAATACTGGTGAGAGAATTCCTTGGATTAATTGGGATTTAGTGCCAGGTGGAAACGAACTAGAGATAATAACATATTTTGCTGGTGGTGGCTGTTGTCTACCAGGTAAAGCACAAGTATTTAAACCATCAGATGGGTACGCTTCTATCGTAAAATATGTATTTGATGCAGTGTCGGATTTAGGTATTAATGCTTGCCCACCTTTAATAATAGGAGTTGGACTTGGACATAATGTTGAAAATGCAGCAATGCTTTCTAAAAAAGCATATTTACGTCCTTTAGAAACGCATCACCACCATCCAAAGGGATCGCAATTAGAGCAAAGATTATTAGAAGGATTAAATGACTTAGGAATAGGCGCACAAGGAATGAGAGGAAAGAAGGTAGCAATGGCTGTAAACATTG
>CAZVEI010000356.1:0-2046 GCA_964626295.1 uncultured Alkalibaculum sp. | reverse complement strand
ATCTGATTATGAGCGAAATAAAATGAATGCAGCATTATTAAAATATTGTGAGTTTTTAGTGCCGAATCAAACGGAGGCAAGAGCTATATTAGGATTAGATAAAGATACTTGTATATCTGATGAAGATCTTGCAAAGCAAATACATAAATTAGGAGTAAAGAATGTCATTGTTACTTTGGGAGCAGAAGGAGCCCTTCTAGTAAATGATACAACATGCAAGAAAATTAAGGGAATATCTGTAGATGCTATTGATACTACAGGGGCAGGAGATACCTTTAATGGGTCGTTCTGTGTAGCATTAGCTGAAGGAAATACAATAGAAGATGCTATAAAATTTGCAAATATATCTGCAGGTTTAGCGGTTACAAAATATGGAGTTATAGAAGGCATACCTACAAGAGAAGAAGTAAAAAAAATTGGCTGAGGAAAAAGACGAAGCTGTATACAGCACGAATTAAGTAGTGTAGGTAAAAATGCTAAAAGATTTATAGATTTACATGATATAAATTGAGAGCTTATATTAAGATAGATCAGCAAGAGACAGGTAAAAATGGAAAGGATGCTGTAAATATGAAAAAAGACGGTATATTAAATAGAAATCTTATAAATGCCATAGCCGATATGGGTCATACGGATATTATGATTATTGGGGATGTCGGAGTACCCATTAAAGATGAAAAACAACGGATTGATCTTGCAATATCAGAAGACTTACCAAGCGTTGGAAAAGTTCTGGAATTAATCATGGATGAAATGATATACGAAAAAGTGATTGTTGCTAAAGAACAAAAAATGTATAATCCTTTACATTTTAAGAATGTTAGTGAATTAAGCAAACGATGTAAAGTTGAGACAATGCCACATGAAGATCTTTTTTTTACTTATCTTAGTAAGGCAAAGTACATAGTAAGGACGGGCGGATTTGAACCTTGGGGTAATGTAGTGCTTGTTGCAGGAATTGATGCATGGAAGTGGTTTCAAAAAGAAGGAGTTACTACACCTGATTATTATGAGGAGAGAGCATCTTTCGAAGAGTAAAAGTAACATCTGCCCAATTATTTAAAATTTAATATATTAAGGAGAGGTTTTTATGAGAAAAAAGGTAATCGTATTGGGGTTATGTGTAGCATTATTTTTATCATTAATAGGATGCGCAAGCAAGGATGCACCTACACAAGCTGAAGCAACAGACAAGAAGGATATTAAGGTGTCAGTAGTTTTACATGCAATGAACAGCTCATTCTATACGAAGATGTCTGATGGTGCAAAAGCTGCTGGAAAAGATTTGGGTATTACAGTTGATGTATCGGCTCCGAACACTGCTAGTAGCTTAAATGAGCAGGTTGATTTGCTTGAATCCGCTATTTCTGTAGGATACGATGGTATTGCAACAGTAACATGGGATCCATCTGGTTTTAATTCCGTTATAGAAAAAGCAAACAAGGCAGGAATTCCAGTTGTTGGATTCAATCAGAATGCTGAAGGTAGTGGTATTTCTGCATTTGTTGGTCAGGATTATGAAGATGCAGGCTATGAGATGGGTATGTATATGTTTGGGGAAGTATTGAATGGAAAAGGAAAGTATATAGTTGCAAGTTGTGCACCTGCTGATTCTGCACTTGTTGCAAGAACAGCTGGAATCGAGAAAGCTGCAAAAGAATTTCCTGATATTGAATTCGCTGGTGTAATCGATATTGGAACAGATTTAACAAATGCTTATGGTGTTATTGAGAATGCATATTTGAAAGACCCTGAAATTGATGCAATCTTAGGTGTAGATGTATTTAGTGAAGCAATTGGAACGTATATTGCAACGAATAAACTTCAAGACAAAGTGAAGGGTGCTGGATTCGACCTTATTGAAGGAACACTTCAACACGTAAAAAATGGAGATATGCAATTAACAATAGGACAAAATCCATTTATGCAGGGATATTATTCTGTACTAGAACTTTATATGAATAAAGCACATAATACACAATTTCTTGATATGAACACTGGTGCACAAATGGTTACAGCAGAAAATGTTTCAGATGTAGAGCCAGA
>CAZVEI010000355.1:0-2061 GCA_964626295.1 uncultured Alkalibaculum sp. | reverse complement strand
TTAAAAGCCACGTTTCAAATAGATAATTAGATAGAAATAACTTATAATCCCTATGAATCAAATCCAATAGATGAGTATCCTGATATGTCAGAAAACCAACTAGAAGAAATGTATCCAGATATTTATCGTACTGTATACCCTAGTGTGTCTTACGCATGCGATCGCATACATGCACAATATGGCGATATGTACGTTCCAAATAGGGAAGAATTCGATGAAATGGTAGAAGGTATTCAAAACAATGTAATTGAAAATATAGAAAGCTCCCAAACCCAAGAAGTGGATGTCAATCAATGGAATAGAAATTCTAGTGAAGTTAGTGATTTAATATCAATACTACTCATAAGAGAGCTTATAGGTCGAAGAAGGTTCCCATTCGATCGAAACCGCCGCGATAGACGTGACAGGTATGATAGATACGACAGATATGGAAGAGGTCCAGGATACCGATACTAAGGTGATTAGGTGGTAAGCAAAACATTAAAATCTAAAAACTCGCCCCTGGGCGAGGTAACTCTTGCTTCCAACTTCCTACACCTTACCTCCTTATCCGTAGGGAACGGTGCCCTTACCGTTCCGCAAATGTAATATTTAATATTTAAAAAACAAAAAATCCCTTTTCGAAGGGATTTTTTTAATGCATTGGTTAAACTAATAAAAATGCATCTATTTTTTTAAGGAGGTTTTAGTATGACAGTACTTGCTAGGACTTATGGAACGGCTTTACAGCTTTTTTTTGCTGTACTTAATCCCTTTAAAAAGAGGGTTATTACTACTGAATGTGAAGTTCATAAGTTTCTTAATCTACAAGCTTTAAATATACTAAAGAAGGACAAACACTTTACAGAATACGCTTTTTTTAAACAGTACATACAAGATATTAACGAAGGTGCTGTTTGGGCAGATCAGGACTTTAAGAGCAGCAATCATTTTTACAATCCTTATACAGATAGGGGGATGTATGGCAGGAGAAGTGCAAAAGATTTGGCCTTGACCTATTGTAAAAAAAGCGTTGATTTACTCAAAAAAGGCGAAATAAACGACGCCATGTTTTATTTAGGTGCTACTGCTCACCTGATTCAAGATATGGCAGTACCTCAACACGCCAATGTTCGATTGTTAGATAATCATCGCCAATATGAAAATTACGTTATAAAAACCTATCAAAATGTTCAAGATTACAGAGGCCTTAATGGAGCTTATAAATTAAAGTCATTAGAAAACTATTTAAAATTTAACGCTAGAATCTCTCTAAAAGTGTACAAACACTATCGTCACATAAAAAAGGACGATATCCGCTTCGATAAAATGACAAAATGCGTCATTCCCTTAGCCGAGCGAACAACAGCTGGATTTATGCTGACCTTTTATGAAAAAGCACTTGAAGGCAAGCAGTCATTTACCAACCTCTAACAATAGTTGAGCAATCGTTAAACGGCAGTTGAATAATTGCTCAATTTCTTCTCGCTTATAGGCGAGCTTTTTCCCGCATTCAGCTTTATGCCTTTTAATTTTCTCTACAACCAGTTCTAATTTGGCCGCAAGCAAAACCCAAACCACCATTGGTGGCTTATTGGTTTTGCTTACCACCTTGCCACCTGTCCATTTGTTCTCTTTCTCTATCCGCCTATTTATGATAAAATTATCTCATAACAGACATAGATAGGGTGATTGAAATGAAACATATTATTATACTAACCGATGGTGCTGGAGATTATGAGATCGAAAGCCTTGGAAATAAGACGCCCTTAGAAGTGGCAAAGACTCCTTTTTTAGATAAATTAGCACAAAAGGGGGAAGTTGGTTTGGTTCAAACCATTCCAGAGGGCATGCAGCCTGGTAGTGATGTAGCAAATTTATCTGTAATGGGTTATGCTCCAGACAAGTATCATACAGGTCGTTCCCCATTAGAGGCGGCAAGTATGGGTGTCCCCCTTATAAATACTGACATAACATTTAGATGTAATATCGTGACTCTTACAGAAAACGAGCCTTATGAAGATAAAACCATTATTGATCATTCTTCTGGAGATATTACTACAGAGGAGTCCACTCAATTAA
>CAZVEI010000354.1:0-2072 GCA_964626295.1 uncultured Alkalibaculum sp. | reverse complement strand
CAGCTCCCCGTATTTAAAATCCGTATTAATATCTTCTAAACTCCACTTTTCCTCTTCAGGATAAGAGAGTTTTTTAATTTTCACCTCTAACACCTTCGTTCCCCCTAGTGCTACTTTATCTTACTTAAGATTTCTATGGCTTTCTTCATGGCTTCTGGGTGAAGTTTGATGCTCTCTGGAAAACCATTAAGAGGTTTTGTAGCATCGATTCCCATTTTTGCACTTCTACTGAGTTCATCTGTAGATGGATCTAATGTAACACCCATAGCCATATGTTGCGGGATAATGTGTACATCCCTATCTGCCTGTACTCTCGTAGCAATGGCCCATAAAACTTGGGCTTCGTCCTGAACGTCTACATCTTCGTCTACAACTACTACGTGCTTTAGGTTAAAATCCATCCCTAGAGCAGTTAAAATAGCTTGCATAGGTTGACCTTCTGCAATTTTTTTCATGGAGATATAACAATGAAACCACCCACAACCAGATACAGGCACGTGTACATCTACAATATTAGGAATATTTTCTTTTAGAGCTTTTAATACATCCCCTTCTCTTTGTACTGCAATAACCGTATTGTGTTCTGCACACATTCCAGGAGTAATGGACTGATAAATAGCATTATTACGATAGTAAATGGCTTTTGGTTTAAAGACATTTTCTGTGCTCCTGTGACATGCATAATTGGTAAACTCTGCAAATGGACCCTCTGGCTCTCGTACTCCTGCGAGGATTTCTCCTTCAATGACGATTTCAGCATAGGCAGGTACCTCAACATCTATTGTGGTACATGGGGAAATTTTTAAAGGTTCTTGTATGAGCCCTCCCATTCTTGGAAATTTGCCTTGATCATAGGGAACTAAAGCCATAGATCCCATAGATATGGCAGGGTGAACGCCTAAAACCACAGCGGCCTCTAAATTTTTTCCCATTTCTTCCGCTCTTCTAAAGTACTCCCACAATCTTTGTCTAGAATGAAGGCTAATAGCTAGTTTATCTTTGCCTTTTAATTGCATTCTATGATACCCACAAGTGTCCGCTCCAGATATAGGATCTTTTGCTGTCACTAAACCTGCAGTAATATATGGACCTGCATCAATTGGAAAATGAGTGAGTATAGGAAGTTTCGTTAAGTCTAGATCTTCTCCCTTTAAACAATTTTCTTTAAAAGGTGCATTTTCTATGATTTCAGGTTCTATGCTATCTTTAATCCTCTCTGCTAATATACTATACAATTCCTTTACTTCTACACCTAAAGATAAGGCAAGTCTTTCTCTCGTACCGATAGTATTCGCTATAACAGAAAACTGAGAACGCGCTATTTTTTCAAAATGAACTAGAGGATAACGCTTTTGTTTTTCTAGTTCCATCATAATTCCTGTAGGTTCGTATTCTCTATTTAACTCTTCTTTTATGCGAAGAACTTCTCCCCCCTGATCTTCGTACTCTTTTATAAATGCTCTCCAGTCTTGATTCATTTTGTCCTCCTTATTTTAGTACTCCAGATTTAGTAACGCCGTCGTATACTTTTTTTGTAAGAATCGTTCCACCAACAGTACCTACTAAAGCAGTAATCGTACTAGATACAAGTATAACAGGAATAGGCACTGCAAGAATGACGTACAAGCCAATTCCTACCACGATATTTCCTAATACATTAGAAACGATTTGAGCCAATAAATGGTGTGACCATTTTTCCATAGAAAACTTCCAAGTAACAAGGGTGTATCCAATAGAAGCAAGGCCATTAGATGGAATAAAGAAAATAGACAAAGGAGATAAGCCCGATGCTACTGCAACCAATGCCTGCACTTCCACAGTAATCAGACCTGCTGGCTGCTTAAATAATAGAACGGTAAGTCCAGTAAACATAGCCCAAGTCACTCCACCAATAATGGTACTACCTGGATTAATCATCGCATCAATCCTGTGTGTAATTTGTTGCACGAGAACAAACACAATACCTAAGATCACAGCACCAACCAGTGCCTTCGTATCAAAGCGCAATTTCTTTCTACTTTCTATTCTTTGCGTCATACTTGCATTATTCATTTACTTTTCCTCCATATTTC
>CAZVEI010000353.1:0-2078 GCA_964626295.1 uncultured Alkalibaculum sp. | reverse complement strand
TCCCTAAAGCAGGAAAGGAAAAAATCACCTCTACCACAGCAGTGCCGCCTAACAAAGACCCTAGAGATAACCCAAGCAAAGTAAGAAGTGGCAACATGGCATTAGGGATTACATGTCTCCAGATAATCATCGATTCCTTGATTCCTCTAGCCCTAGCACCTGAAACATAATCCTGATTTAGCTCCTCCAGCACAGCCGCTCGAACCTGACGAGCGTACTTTCCAGCCATGGCAAAGGCTAAGGTAAACGCTGGCAATAGCATTTTTTTCAGCCCCATTTCAGCAGAAACTACGGGTAACCAACCTAATTTCAATGATACTAGGTAAAGTAGCAACAAGCCGACCCAAAAGTTAGGCATAGAAATCCCCAAAAAGGTACCTCCCCGTATAATATAATCCAAAGGTCGATTTTGATAAATTGCGGAAATCACACCTAGTGGAATTGCCATAATTAACATCATAAGTAAGGACAGGAGTGATAACTGCAAAGTAGGCATTACCCGGGCTGCTAGGAGCTGAGCAACTGGTTTACCCTGTGTGTAAGAAGTGCCAAAATCCCCTTGCAAACATTTCATCAACCAACTGCCATACTGAACTAGAAATGGACGGTTAAGACCTAGTTCCTCTCTTATTTCCATCAGGGTTTCTTCAGGAGGGATATTGCCACTCACTGCAAACATAGCACGCACTGGATCTCCCGGGGCCATATAAATAAGCAGGAAACTCAAAAAACTCACACCAAATAAAACTACAATTATTTGAATAAATCGCTTGATAATCTGACCTTGTAGTATATCAATCAACCCTTTCTATACATAAATTCGAAGCATTTAAACAGTAATATATATATAGCATGTACGTTGTTTTTTCTCATTTTTTCAAAGAGAAACTCTCTATTGTTAAAAACAATTCAAGGTTCATCATTTTCTCTAAATGAAGATTGCTCAATCTTCGAAAATATATGTAATCAAAAAAGCCGCCTTACATACGCAAGACAGCAATAAAAAAATACGCTTCCTATCTTCCGTAAGAATCATAAAAAATCGTACACAAGCAGTTCTCCTGACTTAAGTTCATCGCACTCCATCGCCTTCTCAAATCATTTTTGTACTGACTCAATGGCATAATGATAAAGTACTCCCTATTACAGTGACGGGATCGTGCCAGATTCACACCGGACTTCTCTATTAATCCTTACGGAACTTGTATATTTTTCTATTTAATTATTATTTTTATGTTATCATATCATTTTTTACATGTCAATTAATAAAAATTTTATAGATGAAATGAACCATGTAATAAATTTACAGCACTATTGGCCACTTCCGTAGGAACTAAAATAGATATGGTCGTATGAGAGTCAGAAGTCTGCAAAATAGGTATGTCTTGATCCAGAGAAGCCATAACCTTAGCCATAACTCCAGGCACCCCTCTTATCTTGCTTCCAATAATCGTGATTTTTGTACAATGGTCTACGTACTTATAATCAACATTATTATCCTCTAACAGTTTTATCAATTTTTCTTTATGTACATCATTTGTTATGAATACACTTCGGTCTATAAGGATATTGATCATATCGATACTAATATTATTACTTGCCATAAGTTTAAATATTTCTTTGTCCGCAGTCTTAGTAGACAAGCTCCACTGAACTTTACCGTATTCATGAGCTACTGCTGCTACTAAACCAGCTGAATTGGTAGGGTGATTGTTAATTAATGTTCTAATACTTTCTCCATACTTGCTTGTATTAATTACCTTTAAAGGTATATTGTATTGCATAGCTAAATCTACAGCTTTTGGGTGTATTACCTTTGCGCCGTATTGAGCCAATTGGAAGACATCGTCGTAGTTGATTTCCTCGATAAGTTTTGCACTAGGCACTAGTTTTGGGTCTGCAGTCATAATTCCATCTACATCTGTAAAAATTTCTACACTCTTTGCCTCTAATGCAATTCCCAGTAACACTGCACTAGTGTCACTACCTCCTCGACCTAATGTGGTCATCTCACCTTTTTCATTTTGCCCTTGGAATCCTGCCACTACAGGTACCTTCCCTTCTTCTAAAAGCTCTTG
>CAZVEI010000352.1:0-2090 GCA_964626295.1 uncultured Alkalibaculum sp. | reverse complement strand
ATAGAGTTGCGCATTTTCTGGGTATATGACCTGATCTTCGCTTAAGTGTAAAGTTTCAATAAATCTCTCTCTTAGTTCAGATAAGAAATGCAAAGGCCCTCCTAAAAAGGCAATATTTCCCCTTATAGGCTTCCCACAGGCCAAGCCACCTATCGTTTGATTGACTACTGCTTGTAACACGGATGCAGCAATATCTTCTTTATCTGCACCTTCATTTAATAGAGGTTGCACATCTGTTTTCGCAAAAACGCCACATCGAGAGGCAATAGGATAAATGACCTTGTGTTTTTTAGAAAGTTTATTTAGTCCAGCTGCATCTGTTTGAAGCAAAGTAGCCATTTGATCAATAAATGCACCAGTCCCACCTGCACAAGTTCCATTCATCCTCTGCTCTAAAGATTGATCAAAGTAAGTGATTTTAGCGTCCTCTCCACCTAATTCAATAGCTACATCTGTCCTAGGTATTAGGGTTTCTACTGTCTTAGTAGATGCAATAACTTCTTGTACAAAGCTAATGCCTAGCCAATTAGAAATGGAAAGCCCTGCAGAACCAGTTACAGCTGCAGTAATATTGATGTCTCCCAACTCTTCATAGGCCTCGTTAATAATCCCCTTAAAAGTGGTTTGTATATTAGATAAGTGCCTTTTATAGTTGCTATAGACAATATTTAATTCTTCATTAAAAATCACTAGTTTTATAGTAGTTGAGCCAACGTCTAAACCCAGATGATAACATCTATTTTTATTTGTCAAAAATAATTCTCCTTTCACCGAACTACCTATGTATTATATCATAAATAAATCGCAAATTATCTCAGCTGCTTCGCAGCTTCGGTCGTTGACATTTGCTCATAGAACTCATCCCATTTTCTCGTACAAGCACGGAAAATGTCCTGATTTCTGCGAGCTAATCTGCTGATTCGGATATTATATCATAAATAAGTCGCAGATCGCCTCGACTACTTTTCTAGTCAAATTAACGGCTCACTTACTATATTATATCACAAGCTTAACTGTAGAGCACTTTGTGATACCGATAACAGAGTCGTAGATAATTTACATCCTTTACAGTTTACCCTTCATTTTACCAAAAAAGCCGTTATGAATCTTTACTTTCATGTAAAATAATTTTTCTAATAGATCTTATTGTCTTTCGCCTAAAAAAATATAGTGATATAATAATACTCTATGAATTCTATTTGTAAAAATAGTAATTTAAATACAACACCTTAAAGAGAAATCAAGGAGGTTTTTATGAATCGTTTAGATACACATACTATTTCTTTTAAAAATATACTTCTAGAAAGCATACATATTTTTAAAAGAAATCTATATGAACTATTGTCATTAGCAACTATTCCCTTTATGGCTTTTAGTTTATTATACTTATACATTGGTGGAGCTACAATAGAAACTCTACAACAAATTCACCCCGGAATTGTAATACTGCTAGGAATCCTTTTCTTTATTATAAACCTGTTTATTTTTCCTATAATAATATATATGGTCCAAGAAGATCAATTAGGTAAATCCATTACTGCAAGAGAAGGTTTTATCGCTATTAAAGGAAAACTTGGCAGACTTTTTTTAGGTCTTGTGGTGTACTTTGCCATTATGATGCTTATTGGGTTTATGAGTGTATTTATCTACACTGTGAATGAATTTTCTCCCATCTTAATAAGCCTAATAAGTATGGTGGCTTCAATTTTTATGTTAAAACTGCTTATTGACTTTTTGTTTTACCAACAAGCCATAGTCCTAAAAGATGTAAAGCCAATTCGGTCTTTTTCATATAGCCGTACTACTGCAAAAAAATACTGGTGGAAAGTATTTCAATCTTACTTTTTACTAGATGTATCTTTGTTTTTAATATTAAGCCTGATCTCCTCTTTTTTAATGCCGCTAGAAAACCATTTAGTTATAAGCATCCTACAAGGATTTGCCCAAAGCGTAAGTAGTGTGTTTATACAAGTTTTTATGACCCTAATGTTTGTTAAAATTAGGGTTGGAGACGAATCATAATGGTTCGTTTTAATTTTTTCTATTTGCCCAAAGTTTAATTTCATAGCTGAAAGCGGAATGCGGAAAGC
>CAZVEI010000351.1:0-2097 GCA_964626295.1 uncultured Alkalibaculum sp. | reverse complement strand
CAAAAGAGGAACAATACGATGCAGAAAAAGATATAAAGAGGAATAAGCTATGGAACACGGTTTCATGCTTTATTCTAGTGGGAATCACTGGATTCACTGCACTAGGAATCTATAACAGTGGCATAAACTACAATGGGAAGCTATCTTGGTTCCTATACGATCTAAAAAACAAACGACAAGCTCAGTATTCCCAAAATGATATTTACGAGTATGGCCTAGGGGGGATTTTTGATGCCATAGAGACAAAAGTAAATCTTCCTAAGGAACTGTACGTTTCGTCGGATTTTAGATTGAAATTTAAAAAGAATGGAACCATACTTTCTTTTGACACTTTCTTATATGGACGAAATGAAGAAGGTGAGACCGAAAGTTTTCTGATTACTTATGATAATAAAAAGTCGAAAAAAATAACGATTTATCTACGAGGACACGTCAATGCAGATTATGATGATGTACATAGACTGCAACCTTTATTAGATGCTATGAAGGTAATTCCATTAAAAGATACTATCTCCCAATGGGAGCAAGAGGAATTTAGCATCTTATATGCTGGCATACGCAACTGGGGGTACAATACCACGGGAATTGTGACCATCGGCAAGGAAGGAAATGTTAAGAAGGAAGAGTATGCTATGAAGGAAATCATAGGGTATACAATCTCTGTCTATGTACCAGGAAAAGAAGACATGATTACTCCCGTGCGATATATTCCCGATTGGGAGACTGTAATCATAGAGCCTGAGAAGATTAAGAAAAATGATGTCATAGGTTACCGAGAGTTTGATGGAGAAGAAGCATTTTTTCTAGATGAAAGTCGAGGGTATCGATTGACCGTAGCGGATGCTGCCTTAGGGAGCCGTTTCTACATCTTAGATGTAACACAAGATGGTGGGCTAACTTGGCAGACCTTAAATGAAGATCCCTTCTCAGGAGATGCAGGGGTCTCGGCGGGGATTACCTTTATAGATGAAAAGCTTGGATTTATTGCTATGTCTCATAGTGGTGGTTCTTATGCGGAGCTATACCGTACAGGGGATGGAGGAGTTTCTTATAAAAAGACAAGCCTGCCTTCCGTTAAAGTACCTTTAAATGAAAACGAGACTTATGAGGCTTTTGATTTTCCAGGTATGCCTTATACACAAGATGGGAAGCTCGAGATTGTGGTTGGACAAGGGCAAGATGGAGATTATAAAGGTGGCATCAAGGCTTTATATCAATCTCCAGATCGTGGCAATACGTGGGAATATGTGGAAGAAGTTGATGATGAATTCTAAATTACTTTATCTTTACAAATTAATTCTAACGAGATAATATTATACTATATACTTAATAAAAATAAGTGTTAAAAATAATTTAGCATTAAAGGAGAAGAATAATGGAAGAGTGCTTTGTAAAGTATACTTTATCTAAATTAGCTGGAAAGTGGAAATTATATATTATTTGGGTATTAATTCAGGAAGAAACCACACGTTTTAATGAGCTACAAAGAAAAGTTAAAGATATTTCTGCTGTAATGCTATCTAAAAATCTGCAAGAATTAGAGCATGATAAGATCGTTATTAGAAAACAATACAATGAAGTGCCTCCAAAAGTCGAATACTCATTAACTGACCTTGGAAAAAAGATATTGCCTGCTTTAGAGGCGCTAGATGCATGGGGGCAATTACTTTACGAACAATGTGAAAGAAAATAATTGCGATTTTATGAAACAAAGGTGGCATTTAGATGAAATCGGAGGAATAATAACGGATGAAGCACGAGTGGCGAAAGCATGAAAAAGAATTATATCTACCAAGGGAAAAACCTACACTTGCATCTGTACCAGAACAAAAATTCTTCATGATAAGGGGAAAAGGAAATCCTAATAGTGATGAATTCTCTGAAAAAATTGAAGTTCTCTATTCATTATCATATGCCATTCGGATGATGCCAAAGCAAGGGTATACTCCTGAGGGGTATTTTGAATACACGGTATATCCATTGGAAGGATTATGGGATTTGACGGAAGAGGGTAGAACATTAGATACACTAGATAAAGAGGAACTGTTATATACAATTATGATTAGGCAACCGAATTTTGTGACAAAAGATACCGTA
>CAZVEI010000350.1:0-2102 GCA_964626295.1 uncultured Alkalibaculum sp. | reverse complement strand
CAGGAGATACAGTAGGCATGATGATTGAATTAAATCAAATCGTCTTTTTATTTGCGTCTTATCTCACATGGCATTTCATCGGTTAATAAGTGGTAGGGAGAGGTTGTAATGGAATTTACTTTAGTTCGCCACGTGGAGACTACTGGAAATTATGAAAATAAATTTGTAGGAGTTACAGAAGTAGAGTATACAGAACGAGGAAAAGAACAATTTATTCAATTGATCAGTACTCTGAAAAATTATAAAGTTGATTTAATTTACTCAAGTCCTATTTCCAGAGCATTAAAGATTGCAAAAAAGGTTGGAGAGGACACTTCCATAGAGGTAGAAGTAATTAATGAACTATCTGAAATAAACTTTGGAATCTTCGAAGGTTATCATTTCGAAGATATCTTAAGTAATTATAAGGAGCATTGGGATCAGTGGCAAAAGGACTATTTAAATTATTGTATCCCAGAAGGAGATAGCCTACAATCCTTCCATAATAAGGTGACATCTTTTATAGATACAATAAAAGACGAAGAAGGTTCTTGTATGATCGTTTGTCATGGAGGGACTGTGCAAAGTATTATGACACATCTTTTAAACTTAGAAGTACTAGATCGTTGGCATTTTCACGTACCCTTAGCCGGAATTGTAGAAATTTCTTATACAGAAGGCTATGGAATGCTAAAAAGCTTGACTAGTGCAGCTAGGTAGAAGCGTTTGAATCGCTAGTCTTTAGTCCCTAGCACTGGGGTATTCCTTTCGGGTCATTTCGCTATGAAAGTTAGCAATGGCCTTTAAGTTTGACCGTATAATAAGGTAGCATTACAATGGTTTAATAAAAAGCGCCTAAGGCAAAATGCCGAAGGCGTTTTTTGCGTTTGAGTTTTAAGCAATGAACAATGATTCAACTACCATTTAATCCGTTTTTTTGTAACACTTATCTACTTAAATTTATATATTAATACTAAGTTGTTACAGGAGGTACATATATGAATTATGAGATGATTGACTGTATTGATGCAGGGACACCGTATTGTCCTTGCCATTTGGCGGAAACCAATGAATGTATCCTTTGTTCTCAATTACAAGGAAAGGAATTTTGTGATTGCAAAAATTGGAAGGGAACTTGTATTTACCAGGAACTCATTTGGAATAATAATGAGTCTAAAGCAGAACGAGAGACTTATGAAGGGATCATTATTAAGAAAAGAGAAATTGAAAAGGGATTAGTGGAATTTGTAGTTAAAGCAAATCACCAGTTGTGTAAAGAATTGTGTTCTCCTGGTAGCTATGTGTTTTTAAGAACACCAGAAACTACAGATTACTTCGATGTTCCCATATCGATCATAGAGAGCGATATTCAAGAAAATACCCTTCTTATGATTATTGAAATTGAAGGGATTAAGACAAAAAAACTCCATCAAAAACAAGAAGGAGATTCTTTATTGGTAAAAGGACCGTTTTGGAATGGGGTCTTAGGTTTAAAAAACGTAAAAGCTTGTAAGGATAAAAACGTTCTTTTAGTAGCCCGCGGCATTGGATTGGCTCCAATGATTCCAGTACTGAGAAGGCTTTCTAGGCAAAACAATAATATTTCTCTCGTAATTGATAAAGGAAGGTACGAAGAAGTATTTATTAAGGATTTTTTGCGTAAATACCCTTGCAATCTATTAGAAATAGAAACACTTTTTAAAGGCAATCTAACACAGGGGGTTGCCACAAAGTTAGAAGATTTTATAGAAAATCATAAGGTAGAACATGTTCATATTTCTGGGCCAGACATATTGATTCTAGAAGTATTAAAAAATATTAATGGGAGAACGAAAACATCTTGTTGTAATAATGCAAAAATGTGCTGCGGTCAAGGGGTTTGTGGAGCATGTACCACGAGGTTTGAAGGGCACGTAGTAAAAAGATTATGCAAATTACAAACGGACCCAGAGTATATTTTTGAAGGGAGAAGAAATATATGAAAGTTGTAATAATTGGTGGTGGATGGTCTGGCTTAGCAGCTGCAATAACAGCAAAAAAAGCAGGTGCGGATGTAGAAATTTATGAAAAAACGGATTTAGTGCTTGGTTTAGGTAATATAGGCGGCATTATGAGAAATAATG
>CAZVEI010000349.1:0-2103 GCA_964626295.1 uncultured Alkalibaculum sp. | reverse complement strand
ATTTACTCTTTCTACAATATAAGGGTACGTTCCTAGACGCTTTAGTTGCTCTAGAACATTTCCCTGTTCCATCATCCACTCTCTAGCACCTGGTTCACTTTCTGAAACCTTTTCTATCACTCGATCTCGAACGGGCTCGATAAGCTCTAGCCAGTTCTTTGTATGTTTCAAATCACTGTGATCTCCCATTCCCTTTAGGCTTGCTGCACAACCCCCGCAATTTGAATGTCCACATACGATGATATTTTCAACATTAAGGGCAAGGACAGCGTATTCAATTGCTGACATAGTGGATACATATTCTGAAGTTTCACTATATGGAGGCACAATATTGGCTACATTGCGCACAATAAATAGTTCCCCTGGTAGAGCTCCTGTAATCATATTAGGATCAATCCTAGAATCTGAACAGGTAATAAATAGAGTATGAGGGTACTGACATGACTTTAGGCCTTGGAATAGTTCCTTATAGGCTTCGTAATCTTTTCTTTTAAAGGTGATGATTCCGTCTAATAGTTTTTGCATGATTTTTTCTTCCTCTCGAAGGTCTTTGTTTTATTTTGTTTTATATTGCTATATTAAACAATTTCACCCTACTTTCAAACTACTTTTTTGCTCTATAATTCAAATAAGCACCTGTTAAAATTAAAATCACACCTATAATACTTAAATAATTTGGAATTTCACTCCATATAAAAATGCCGATAAATATTGAAAATACAGTGTTTCCATAAGAGTAAATAGACAAATCCCCCGCTGGTGCATAGGAGTATGCACTTGTCATAAAATATTGTGCAAAAGTAGCAAATATACCTACTGCAAGCAAAATAATTAAATCAAGTAAAGTAGGCATCACAAAATCTCCAAATATTAAAAATGGAATCGTCAATAATGTTGAAATAGCCGTAAAATAAAAGACGATGGCATTAGAAGTATCTGTTTTGCTCAAATATCGTATCATGGTATAAGCAGAAGCTGCAAAAACAGCAGACAACAAACCTGCAATAGCTGGAATAACAGTGTAGTCAAATTGAGGTTGAGATACAAACACTACTCCTACAAGGGCCACTAGGATTGCCCTAATTTGTAGTTGTTTAATTCTTTCTCCTAAGAACAATGCCGCAAATATAATTACAAAGAAGGGATTCATTTGATTAAGTACTACTGCATCTCCTAAAGGCAAATGCCCTAAAGCATAAAAATAAAAGACAACCCCTAAAAATCCCAATAATGCTCGGTAGGTTAAATACTTTGTATTATTCCCTTTAAACCCTTCACCAGATTTAATAATAGCGTGAGCTGATACAACTACGCCTATAATGTTTCGAAAAAATACTTTCTCCATAGTAGGAAGATCTCCTGCAAACTTAACAGCTACTGCCATTAAAGCAAAAAAGAGAGATGATGCTAACATATATAAAATACCTTTACTACGGTCTGACATAGTGTGTCTCCTTTATTTGAAAGATTCTCATATATTGATATTATAATTTTGTTAAATTTATATCCTACTAGAGAATAATACTTTAAGATGTAATATCAAAGTATTATTCTCTAATTAAAGCAAAAACATAGCTACTACAAATGTTGCTGCAAAACCGATCCCAACCGGTTTGAAATTTTTCCTAGCAAGTTCTAGTGGATTGACATTGCAGATAGCTGCTACTGGTATGATTCCCCAAGGGATAATAGTACCTCCCCCAACCCAGATAGTAGTCAATTGTCCAAGACCTGCAAGGACCTCTAAATTTCCAATAAAGAAAAAGGCACCTATAATGATAACAGGGGCGAATACCAAACCAAAATTACGCTTTTCTGGTGTCCCCTCATGGCTCTTTACTCCGCTATTCTCTACTGCATCAACAGAAGTAATTGTGCATTCCATTGCTCGGCTACCGTTCACTAGCATTTAGCTCAGCTATCTTCACAATAACCTCTACTGCCTTTTTCATAGATTCTACTGGAATGTATTCAAATCTTCCATGAAAATTGTGTCCACCTGTAAAGATATTTGGACACGGTAATTCTTCAAAGGACAATCTAGCTCCATCTGTTCCTCCGCGGATTGGTTGAATTTTAGGCTCAACATGCACCTTTTCCATG
>CAZVEI010000348.1:1529-2123 GCA_964626295.1 uncultured Alkalibaculum sp. | reverse complement strand
TATAAGGTAAATGGCAAAGAGGTTAACACTGCGGAAGAAGTCATTGAGCTAATCCATGATGTAGATGAAGAAACAGTAAAAGTAGATATTTTGCGAAATAAAGAAAAAAAGTGTCTAGAAATTTCACCTGTAAAATGCAAATCAGACGACCAATATCGACTTGGCTTATGGGTAAGAGATAATACTGCAGGAATTGGCACTATGACGTTTTTTGAAGATGTAACCAATAAATTTGGCGCTTTAGGTCATCCTATAACAGATATAACGACAAATGTCACGATACCTGTAAAAGATGGTTCTATAGTATCTTCTAAAGTTCTATCTATTTTGCCAGGAAAATCTGGAAGTCCCGGGGAGATTAGAGGAATTTTTTATAATGAGGATAAAACTCTAGGACATCTATCAAAAAACACAGAAAATGGCATTTTCGGAGAGCTAATAGAAAACTTAGAAAATGAACAATGCGATAAACCATTAGAAATCGCTCTTCAAAATGAGGTGGAAATAGGGCCAGCAAAAATACTAACTACTCTTGAAGAGAAAGTAGAATCTTTTGATGTATATGTTGAAGAAGTAAATAAGCAGACGCAAAAG
>CAZVEI010000348.1:0-1519 GCA_964626295.1 uncultured Alkalibaculum sp. | reverse complement strand
TAAAAAAAGTGGTAAGGGTATGATTGTTCGGGTAACAGATGAAAGGTTACTAAAAGAAACAGGTGGAATCATACAAGGTATGAGCGGAAGTCCTATTATACAAAATGAAAAAATCGTAGGAGCAGTAACTCATGTCTTCGTAAATGATCCTACAAAAGGATATGGGATTTTTATCGAATGGATGCTTGATGAAGCAGGATTAGCCTTTGTCGAATAACTGAAAAAAAGATAATAAATGTAAAATTTGACGTTTTAACGAGGAAAACCTCATAAACTAAGAAATTTATTATATAATGAAAGAAAATAGTAGAAACAACAATTTATTATCAAAAGGGGGATATTGAGTGAAGCTACATACTGTAGTCATTGCAGATGACAATAAAGATTTTAATAATTTAGTGGGGGATTATATCGATAAAGATGGGACCTTCCAAGTAGTTGGAAAAGCATACAATGGAAATGAATTATTAGAAATAGCGAAACAAGAAAAACCGGACATTATTATACTAGATGTAATCATGCCTGAATTAGATGGACTAGGGGTATTAGAAAAGATTAATGGTGGTTCTTTGCCTTATGAACCAAAAATCATCATGTTATCGGCAGTAGGTCAAGACAAAATCACAAAGAGGGCTATGGCCTTAGGAGCAGATTATTATATTGTAAAACCTTTTGAATTAGACTCTCTAGTCAATCGAATGCGCCAATTAGTGGACAATACTTTTGAGTTTGATAATGAGGTTCGAAGAGAATTTGTAAATGAAAAAACAACAAAGAAAAATTTTCAGTATGAAATTACTACAATATTACATGAAATTGGTGTTCCAGCTCATATTAAAGGTTATATTTATTTAAGAGAAGCAATACAAATGGTTATTGATGATTTAGATTTATTAACAGCAGTCACAAAAGAATTATATCCGTCAATTGCGAGTAAACACGATACTACTGCAAGTAGAGTAGAAAGAGCTATTCGGCACGCAATTGAAGTAGCATGGTCGAGAGGTCGAGTAGAAACTATTGACAGTATATTTGGCTATACGATTGACAATCACAAAGGAAAACCAACAAACAGCGAATTCATAGCAATGGTTGCTGACAAATTAAGACTGGAACATTTTCTTTTTGCTCAATTATAATTCAAGGGCTTCAGCGTTTTCTATAGCAATAAACAAGGGGAAATCCTTATGAAAACGTCAAAATAAACCGATAAATATTTTTTGATTACACCTTTATTATTTACTAACAAAATTTAGTTAAATAGTGGAGGTGTTTTTTTTGTTGAAAATTTCAGACTTTGAATTTCAAATCGATAATTTCATGTTGTATTGTACCACAAAAAACTTATCTAAGAAAACTTTAAAATCGTACGAAAAGTCAATTCAATTATTTAGATTATATTTATTTGAAAATTTCTCCATAGATAAAGTGGAAAAAGTACAGACAGGGCACATAAGACAATATATTAAGTACACTCAAGAAAGAGGAAAGTACACAGTTGCATTGAATCAAGAAAAAA
>CAZVEI010000347.1:868-2127 GCA_964626295.1 uncultured Alkalibaculum sp. | reverse complement strand
AGAAAACATTAGCCAAATGCTAACCCAACGTATCAAAGAACTAGCTGAACGTTATGTGCAAACATTACCTCAACTAGAGGAAAACCTTAGCAACTATGAAACGAAGGTGAAGCAGCACCTACAAAAAATGGGAATGCAATGGTGAAAACAAAGTTTAAGCAAACAGAAATAGGATTAATTCCTGAGGATTGGGAAGAAAGACCCCTAGAACATTATTTTTCATACATTTCTTATGGTTTCACAAACCCAATGCCCACTACAAATTGTGGAGTATGGATGATTACTGCAAATGATATAAAAAATGGAAAGATTAATTTATCTACAGCTCGTAAAACATCCACTGAGGCGTATAATAAATTACTCACATCCAAAAGTAAACCTTTAGAAGGTGATGTTTTATTAACTAAAGATGGTAGTTTAGGAAGAGTAGCTGTTGTTGGGACAGAGAAACTGTGTATTAATCAATCAATCGCTGTAATACGTCCTAATAGTAGGATTCTATCTACATACTTAAAGTATTTACTATCTTTTGATTACTACCAAGATGTAATGATAGAGAATGCAGGTGGTTCTACAATCAAGCATATCTACATTACGATAGTAAATAAAATGAACATTGTTGTTCCTCCTCCTTCCGAACAACAAGCTATTGCCCAAACTCTAAGCGATACAGATACTTGGATAGAGAGCCTCGAAAAACTAATTGATAAAAAGAAACTTATCAAACAAGGTGCTATGCAAAATTTGCTAACGCCAAAGGAGGATTGGGATGAAGTCATGTTGGGGGATGTGGCTAAAGTCACAAGAGGTGCATCTCCACGCCCAATTGATAGCCCAATTTGGTTTGATGATAAATCAACAGTTGGATGGGTAAGAATCTCTGATGTAACTAAATCTAATAAATTCTTAAATACTACAGTGCAGAAACTATCCGAATTAGGAATAAAAGCTAGTAGATTTGTAGAAAATGGTTCCCTAATTATGAGTATATGTGCAACTATAGGGAAACCAATAATTACTGAAATAGATGTATGCATTCATGATGGTTTCGTCGTCTTTTCTGATTTAAAATTAGAAAAAGATTATTTATATAACTATCTTAAATTTATAGAAAAAGATTGGTCTAAAAATGGTCAGACTGGTTCTCAAATGAATTTGAATACAACTCTAATTAATACAACCTCAATACATTTTCCTAAATGTAATACTGAGCAAACTCGCATCGCTACTATCCTTTCTGATATGGATGCCGAAATAGA
>CAZVEI010000347.1:0-858 GCA_964626295.1 uncultured Alkalibaculum sp. | reverse complement strand
GGAAAAGAAATTGCAAAAAGCTCACCAACTAAAGCAAGGGATGATGCAAGAATTGTTGACTGGCAGAATTAGGTTAGTGGAGTCTGTAGAAACAAAGCAAGTAGAGCCCAAACAGATAAAAAAGCATAGCGATAATTTTAATGATGCAGTGCTTATTGCTACAATGGCATCAGTATTTGGAACACATAAATTTCCATTACGTAGATTCAAATACACCAAAGTTTCGTATTTGTTGAAGCGATACAAAGAGGAGCAGGATGCTGGTTATTCAAAATATGCTGCTGGCCCATATAAACCCAAAACTCGATATGGAGGTGCTGAGAAAATTGCTATAGAAAAAAAATATGTAGAAGTTGTAGAGATAAGCTACAATGGAAAAATAAGTGATGGATTCATTCCTTCAGAAAACACTAACGAGGCTATAAAATATTTTGAAACTTGGTATGGTGCAGATGCTTTAACTTGGATTGAGCAATTTAGATTCGAAAAAAATGAAAATCTAGAATTGTGGGCAACTGTAGATATGGCTATCGAAGATTTGAAAAAGAAAGATGAGGCAATAACCATTAGCACCATAAAGCAAGTATTGAAAGACAACAAAGAATGGATAAATAAATTGAATCGTAATATTTTTTCTGATATAAATATACAATCAGCTATTACAAAGCTAGAGACCTTGTTTACCTAAAAGACTAAAACTATGATTAACCCTATCGAACGTATTACTCAATATAGGATTATTCATCTCTTCAAGAGTATGAACTACACCTATTATGGCAACTGGGAAGAGCGAGACCACAACAGCAATGTAGAAGAGCAATATCTTAGGCAGTATCTGAAAGAACAAGACTATTCGGA
>CAZVEI010000346.1:0-2129 GCA_964626295.1 uncultured Alkalibaculum sp. | reverse complement strand
GCCCTGCCATACGTCGATTCCCATTTCGATCATAGATGGTACTAATGTAGCAGCGTAGCTATCGCAGTGGTGAACGACTATTTCGACGCCGTTATCTTTCCAGTATCCGTAAATCTTTTTATATGCTGGTGCAATAAACTCATCAAACATCTCTGGTGATAAGAATGTAGATTTTTGAGTACCCCAGTCGTCATGGTGGAATAGTGCATCTGGTTTAATGCGTTTGATCGTTTCTTTTGCGTAAGCGAGTTCATATTCCGTAATGAAGTCAATTAATTCTTGCATTGCTTCGGGTTCTTCATAGAAGGACATCAATGCATTCTCCATACCCATTAGGTAGTGTAATCTTTCAAAAACGCCACCGAAATATGTTGCAGTAACAAATTTTTCATTACGATTAACGCTATTGGCATGTTCAATAGCTGCTGCCCAAGCTTCGTCTGGATAGTCAACGGAAGGCATTTTAACGATTTCTTTCCATTGTGTTACATCCTCTAAAACAGTGTATCCATCTCCATGTACAGGAAATTGACCAGGCTGTCCTTCATACCATTTCTTAGTAACACCCCATACGTCTTTTCCTTCTTCGCCAGGTGAAATGGGAGCCCCCGCTAGAGGGATTTCTACAATAAGTTCCATGAATTCGTATTGATTGACAAAGCGATCTGGATTTCCACCTTTAATCGTTTCCAATAAATTTTGTCTTGCTGTTAACATATAATATCCTCCTTACATAAGTAAATTGTTAGAAAATAATAGAGCAAATTTTATTTTATGATGTAATCAAGAGTTGCAGTATACTACTTTACTTCTTTTATTGATTTCTAGGCAAATGATTTTATAATTACCTAGTCACAATCTATTAGAACATTATGTAGTACGTATAAGTTTAAGTATAATTACATTTTAACACCATTTTACCATATTGGTCAAGTGTAAATAAATATAAATTTATAATTATATAAAAAATAAAAATAATTATATGAAATAAGCATATTGTGCAGATCAATTTTGATTTTAAAGAGTGAATAGAAAAGGAGAAATAATACAAAAAGCCTTCTATTTGAAAAAGACAAACAAAAGGCTTTACTGATATTATAGTACTATTTAACGCAATAAAAGCATTTTCTACAAGTTGCAAGTTTTATGCGTAATTTAAAATTCGTTTTACGATTTCTTTGCGTTTTTCATTTACTGCATTAAAATCCATAGCTGGGATATAGAAACTTTCTAGCTTATCGTGAGCAAGCTTAGCTTCGTGAACATATTCTATACATTTTCCTAGGAGTTCATCGATCATTTTCTTATCATATTCTATTTCTTTTTTATATTTTTGAAGAGTTTTTGAATGCACTAGTCCATCTAAGTCAATTACGCAGCTAGACTGATCGATAAATCTTTCTTTGGTGGTTAAAGCGATATTTAATTCTGGGATGACCAAGTCTTCAATGACTCTTGGAGCTAGAGGAGTGTGATAAACGTCTACATCATAACCTAGTATAGTAGCTTTTTTTGCTATATCCTCAAGTAATATATCCCAGCCTGTTCCCCAATTACCTTTGATGTAGGTAATATCATCTATGCCATCAAATACAGTCTCTTGATAATCAATAAAACCATTAGGAGTAATTGAGCTACCAAATAAATGCCTTGTAAAACCGATGCAATCTTTTTTAGTCACGTGTTCAAAAATATTTTTTAGCATACATTCATGTAATTGGTAAAAACGATAAGTATCCATATCATCTTGACAAATATCCTTTAAGTCTTCAATAAAAGGTGATAATGCATTTAAGTATTTGTACGCTCTCTTAAAGCATTTGCCCGTTTCCTCATTCATGGCTATGGATTCTTTTTTGTATTTTAATAAATAATCTTCATCTAAATAATCGCCGAGATTAATGATTTCATCAACAGATCCTGGATTATTAGGGTCCATTATGTGAGGTGAAGTACCATCTACAATGCCAATATCTAACTCTTTGATTACCAACGCATCTAAAGAATCATTAGAAGAAAGTGAGAGTAATTTATGTCTAAAGATAAACAAAGATTAGAAGAACAAATTAAACAAGATAGATTTAGAAACTTTAATATTTTGTTATATAAAGATACTACTAGCTATAAAT
>CAZVEI010000345.1:385-2137 GCA_964626295.1 uncultured Alkalibaculum sp. | reverse complement strand
AACCTATGCAATGGGCCAGGAAAGTTGACAAAAGCTTTAAATATTACAAAAGAAGACAATGGGAGATCTCTTTTAGGGGAGGATTTGTACTTAGAAGATGATGGCTTTGTCGTAAAAGAGATTCAAAAGGGGAAAAGGATTAATATTGATTATGCGGAAGAAGCTGTGGATTTTGAATGGAGATTTTTTTACTAAGGTGGTAGGGTGGTCGGGTGGTCGGGTGGTTAGGTGGTTAGGTGAAACTAAAACTCGCTCGCCTATAGGCAGGAAATGTAGGGAACGGTGACCTCACCGTTCCGCTTAGACCCTCAGAGCGAACTCTAGCTCCTGCAGAAGCCATCCCAAGCTCCTGCACAGTCATTCTGGAGCGAAGCGAAGAATCTTTGACCCTAAAGGCTGACTACAGAGCCGCTCCAAGCTTAAGCCCCAAAAGGAATACATAAGATGCTGAAGACTGGTCGCTGTTTGCTGATTTTTTCCGCCTTCCGCTTTTAGAATTTCACTTGTTGATCTAAAGGTTTGTTCATAGATTCTAGGGTCTTACTGTCTAGATAGCCTGTTATTTCTAGTTTGTTTTTCTCTTGGTAGATTTTGATGGCATCTATGCTGATGGAACCTAATTGGCCATCTGGGTTTCCGCGTAAGTATCCTAAGTCGATTAATATGCCTTGATATTTCATTATGGCTTTTCCTCTTTTGCCCGCTAGGTATTCAAGGGGCTCGGATTTTAAGGATTTTTGAGTTTTTTGATTTAGTATGCCTGTAATTTCAAGTTTTCGGTCTTCTTGATAGGTTTTTACAGCTGTTTCAGTAAGGTTATCAAAGCTTCCGCTTGGGTAATCTTTTATGTAGTCAAGATAGTAAAGAGTAAGTTGGTAACTTTGAATTTGTTCTCCAGATTGTCCAACATTAAATTCAATAGGCTTTGAAATTAAAGACTTTTGAGTTTCCGCATCTAAGGCACCTGTCACCTGCAATTTTTCTTTTGTCTGATACTCTTTTACTGCTGCCTCTGTAGTCTTTTCAAAATCGCCTTCAGGAATATCTTTATATTTTCCTTCTGGTAAGGTTCCTAAGTAGCCTAAGTAGTACAAGAGCTTTTGATAAGCTAAGACTTCCTCTGAAGAGTCACCTAATGTGTAACCAGCTTCATTGACTGTGGGTTTATTTTCGTATAAACCTTCATAAGCTACTTCTTCTGTAGTTGGAGTGGAGGGTTGGATCTTTTCTTTGTTTTCTTTCTCTTCTTTCTCTTCTTTTTCTACAACTTGAGTATTTTCATCGGTTTTATTTGATGAACGGTAAAAGACCTCCCTCATTTTTTCATTTTGAAGACTTACGTCTCCGATTTTGTTCGTATCTTCACTGCTCATTAGAAAGGAAGATGTAAGAGTCATGACGAAAATCATGGTAATGCAATAAGTTCCTAAGTTTTTTACTAATTTCACACTAGTTTTCCCCTTTTGGCGTATTTAGTTTTATTTTATCAATATTAACAATGTAAATCAATAGATGAGAAGTATTGCTAAGAAGGAACAATTTTTAATATAGAAACATAAGATAGTAATAAGGCAGGGAGGAGTGTTTCTATTGGCAAATCAAATTCCAATAATTAATTTTGTCGTACATATTGTAAAAGAAGAGTCTTATTACTTAAGCAATTCCATTGAACACGTAATTATGGTAAATGAATTATTACAGGAGCAGGAGGATTTGCAAGATGTAGAAAATGTAGTTGAAGGATTAAATCAG
>CAZVEI010000345.1:0-375 GCA_964626295.1 uncultured Alkalibaculum sp. | reverse complement strand
CATTCAAAAAATCATTCCTCGATTAGAACAGTTAGAAGACAGAGGCCTCTATGGAACTCAACATTCAAAGTTTATATATGAACTTTGCACAGAGTGCAATAACATTTTGCAGGAGTTGAATAATGTTGCCGTTCTTTTCTTACAGGTATTAGGAGAATTGGAAAATCATTGTGAAAAGAATCTGTTCCTATTGATCATTCGCCACATTACAATTGAGGAGAGATTTGCTTTGGAAGTGTTGTCTGGGTATATTGGGAGGATGGCGAGTAATGGATTTATGATTTAGTTCTATGTAAAAGCTAAGATCCTTCGCTGCGCTCAAGGATGACCTGGGCAGTTAGCTAGGGCAGACTTTAGAAGTCTTTATGTCACTTT
>CAZVEI010000344.1:0-2140 GCA_964626295.1 uncultured Alkalibaculum sp. | reverse complement strand
TCTTAAAGTATCTCCAGCTTCACTTTTCTTACCCTTTGTTTGGGAAAGGTCAGCCAGTGAAACCATACCTACAATTTTATTTTGTTCTACAATAGGTATTCTCTTTACTTGGCGTTCAGCCATGATTCTAGCTATGTCATCTACTTTAGAATCAGGTGTAGCTGTAACAACATTTGTAGTCATAATATCTCCACATCTCATTTGACCAGGTTGATCTGCTTCAGCTACATCTCGTAAAACAATATCCCTATCCGTTATAAGACCCACAATGTTTCCGCTATCTTCAACAGCTACTGTACCAACACCTGCTTGTTTCATTTTATTTGCAGCTTCTGAAACTAAAGCATTTTTTTGAACAGTTATTACTTTCTTAGTCATAATATTCTTTGCCTTCATTTATTTCAGCTCCCTTCACATATAGTATGTGATATAAGAGATTTTTCATTACAAGCAAAATTTTCTTTTAAAAAAAGTTGGTCGGCTAGACGAACCAACAGACCAAGCAAAACGCATTTTGCCTTCTCAACTCTACACTACCTTAAGCGTTCCGCTTTCCATATTCAGCTTTCAGTTTAATTAAAGTACATACTTCTCAATGGCCACTGCAACTCCATCTTCTAAATTCGTCTTTGTAACAAAATCTGCTTCTTTTTTAACTTCTTCATCTGCATTGCCCATGGCCACGCCAATTCCTGCAAATCGAATCATTTCAAGGTCGTTGTAATTATCTCCTATGGCCATAATGTTTTCTGATGTAATATTATATCTTTTTGCTAAGTGCTCAAGCGCATTACCTTTATTGACGTTTTTGTTAATTACATCCATTGATTTTGCCATAGAAGATACACAGTAAACACCTTCTATTTTACTTAATCTAACTATAAGTTCATCATAGCGGTCTTGGCGAGTTTCATCCTGTACGATAAACATCTTTAATATATCTTCTCCCTCATGATAAATTTCTAGGGGATTTGAAACAATCTTAACGTTAATTTGTTCTTCCATTTTTTGATTTTCATTCCAATTCATAAATTCTCTTACTGTCTTATTCTCTTTTTTTGAATAATAGCTATCATCTCCGTACATGCGGTAGTAAATATCATCATAATCAACGAGCAAATTAGCAGCTTCTTCAAGGGCATTCCTAGGAATGGAACATTTATAAAGATTTTCATCATCTTTTCGGATGAGAGCTCCATTACAAGAAATAATTGGCGTTTCAACGCCTAATATTCTAGTGTATTGCCTAGCAGAAGAATAAATCCTTCCAGTGGAAATCACTATTTTAACTCCCTTTTGCGCCGCAGCTAATACACTTTCCTTTACTCGAGGCGTAATCTCATTCCTAGAATAAAGCAGTGTACCATCCATATCTATTGCAATTAATTTAATATCCATATTAAAAAAACACCTCAAATTTTTAGCCATCAGCCTTCAGTCATCAGGCATCAGTTTGCATGCATTCCTCTTGAGTCTTTTTGCTACCGTAGGTAGCACGTGTCCTGGTAGCTGGTCGCTGATTGCTGGCGGCTTCATTTCTTTTTTGCTATTTCCATTATCTTATCCATTTTCTCCATAATCCTGTCATAGGATTCCCTTCTATGCGGGATGTTGCAGTTGGTACAGTTTTTTATTCCCTTTTCCGTATACGTAAAATTCCCACCACATTGATCTCCTAATGCGTATAATGGGCAATAACAAAATAAGCAGTTAAAGTCTTCTAGTGATTTTACTTTATGACATGGAAAGTATTCACATTCTTTATGGGAAAAAAATTTAAAATTTTCTGTTTCTACATCTTTTTTTACTTTCATTTTACACCTTCTTCTCTGTTGATTAGACCTTCTCAGATGTCATATGTACCTCTAACAATGGCCTTAATACGTGATAATGATCTTTTGTATTATCTTTTTTATTTTATGCACCTATTAATATTATAATGAATATTCAAAATATTAACAAGAGCGGTGAAATACAGAAGTTAGATATGAGACCTTTCTCGCCTATAGGCGAGTTATGATTTTGCTTACCACTTGGGGGTAATACCTAATTTATCTAAACCGACGGTTAAGAGATATCGATCGATATCACCCCTGTCAAGGTTGGCGAGGTTTATAGCGACTAGAAGGAGCTATAAACT
>CAZVEI010000343.1:0-2142 GCA_964626295.1 uncultured Alkalibaculum sp. | reverse complement strand
CTCCTGCTAGTATAATTCCCTTCATAGTAAACTTCTCCTTATGTTTTATAAATTATATATTTTTACTAATTGAGTCGTAACTACAATTCTAATTGTCTCAGATATTCCTTAAATTGCACTTTCAAATCATCTCTTCTAAGGGCGAATTCTACTGTGGCTTCTAGGAAGCCTAGTTTGTTTCCTACATCGTATCTTTTTCCTGCAAAATCATAGGCGTACATGGATTCTTGTTTGGCTAGTTGTTTTAGGGCGTCTGTTAGTTGGATTTCTCCTCCGGCTCCTTTTTCTGTGTGCTCTAGGATTGGGAAGATTTCTGGGCTGATGATATATCGGCCTAGTATTGCTACGTTTGTTGGTGCTTCATCTATGGATGGCTTTTCTACTAGATCGTCTACTGTAAATAGGTGGTCTTCGATTTGTTTACCTGAGACGATACCGTATTTGTTTACGTCTTCTCTTTTTACACTTTGTACTCCTAGTATAGACCCCTTTTTCTCATCGTAGACCTCCATTAACTGTTTTAGACAAGGTTTTTCAGGGTTATAGACAATATCATCCCCTAATAATACGGCAAAGGGCTCGTTGCCTACAAAAGATTTGGCGCAGAGTATTGCATGGCCTAATCCCTTTGGTTCTTTTTGTCTTACGTAGTTAATGTCTACCATGTTGGAAATGTCTTCTACTAATTTCAAAAGCTCGTCTTTGCCCTTTTGCTTTAGTTCTAGTTCTAATTCTATAGACTTGTCAAAGTGATCTTCTAAAGCTCTCTTGCTTCGACCAGTGACGACGATGATTTCTTCAATTCCAGAAGCAATGGCCTCTTCGATAATATATTGAATAGTAGGCTTGTCTACAATAGGAAGCATTTCCTTTGGCATTGCCTTAGTGGCTGGTAGGAAGCGGGTTCCTAGACCAGCGGCTGGTATTACTGCTTTGCGAACGTGCATTTTATGTTCCTCCTCTGGGGTGATTTTGTGGTTTTATTTTTATTGTAAGGTATAAATGCAAGGTGGTAAGCAAAAGCGTTTCTGGGGTTGGCTCTGGGGGTCTTAGATCCTTCGCTTCGCTCTAGGATGACGGGGTAGGAGCTTGGGTCGACTCCATGAGTCTTAAGATCCTTCGCTTCGCTCTAGGATGACGGGGGTAGGAGCTTGGGTCGGGTCCTGCGGGTCTTAGATCCTTCGCTTTGCTCTAGGATGACGGGGGCAGGAGCTTGGGTCGGCTCCGTGAGTCTTTCTTTAGTGCCAGAGGCACTGTTTTGAAGGACCCCTGCTACTGCTTTTTGTCATCCTTGAGGAGCTTGCGACGAAGGATCTTAGGTTTTCATTGTCTCGCCCGAAGGCGAGTTTTGCTTTTCCTGACCACCTGACCACCTGACCACCTATTTCACGAATTCTCAAACGTATGTGAAATGTAGTACACGCCAGTGCCTCGAAACTCATCCAAGCTCACATAAAACGGCCTCTTATTCGAATAACTCATGAAGAGTGCCCCTGACTTCGTCGTCGCTTCGCCGGATAGTAGGTATTTTCCCGGGAGGAGTTTTATGTCTCTTAGGGTTACTTTTAGGGTGTGGGTGCCTATGGTGTTGATTAGGGTGTTTTGGGGGGATTTTTTGTCGCTGCCGAAGATTTCGTTTGTTTCGGCGTCTCTTATAGTGAAGCACCAGATTAGGTCTTCCATGGTTTTTTTGATTTCGTAATTTACCTCAAACGAAATTTCCTCTCCATATTGGAAGTTATTGCTCTTTTCTCCTTGGCTGTTTAAAAAAGTGAAGTTTGAGAATTGAAGAAGGTCTGTTTTGCTTATGATTTGTGCTGTTTTGTTGGCCTCTAAGGCTTCCTGCCTCTTCTTTTCCCTTTCTTTGGCTTTTTCTTCTTTTAGGAAGTTTTCGTACTGGACCATGATCTCCCCTGTTTCGCCGTAGGAGATTAGTTCTCCGTCTTTGATCCACATGCATTTGTTGCAGAAGGACTTAACTGTAAAGAGGGAGTGGCTGACGAAAAAGATTGTTTTGCCTTTTCTTTTGAATTCTTCCATTTTGTCAATGCACTTTAGTTTAAATACGTCGTCTCCTACGGACAAGACTTCGTCTACTATGAGGATGTCTGGATTGACATTGACGGATATGGCAAAGCCTAG
>CAZVEI010000342.1:0-2163 GCA_964626295.1 uncultured Alkalibaculum sp. | reverse complement strand
TCTGTCTAAGCATTTTAGGAATTTTTTCTCGTCCTATATCTTCTGTTAGAGGTGCATGAGTACAAGCTTCTGCAATAAGGACTTTAGAGTCTTCTGTTAAACGCTCAATTGCACTTGCACACTCTACAAAGTAGTCTAGATCCCCTTTGTAATTAGCAAAGAGCACAGAAAAAGAGGTCAATTTACTAGACTTCGGTTTTTTCTCGTATACTGTGGGAAAAACTTGTGAATCCGTAATGATTAAATCTGGTGGAGAAGACAAGCTATTTAATGCTTTATCTAAATTGTCTACTGTAGCACTTAGGACAAGACATTTTTTATCTAAAAGATCTCGTATGGTCTGCACTTGTGGTAAAATGAGTCGTCCCTTTGGGGCCTGGATATCTTGGGGCATGACCAGCAACACTATATCTCCTCCTTTTGCTAACCTTCCAGTGATGCTTTTCATTTCGTAGTTTTCTGGCATCTGCCGCAAGATTTCTTCTTTTAACTGCTCCATGCCCTTTTTTTCTTTTGCGCTAACTACAACAGGTGAAAGTTTGCTTTGTGTTTTTACTAGCGAAGTCAATTCATCTAAATCATCTAAAATATCAGATTTATTGATAATAGGGATAACGGATATTTTTCTCTTTTTTAATGCTTTAATCCATTGAATTTCTTCCTCTATATTTACATCGCTAAAGAGCATAAGGGCAATATCCATTTTTTCCATTGCTTCTTTCGTTTTTTCCACTCGCATAGTGCCCAGTGGACCTAAATCATCAAAGCCTGCTGTATCGATAAAGACACAGGGACCTATTGGGTGGATTTCCATGGATTTGTAGACAGGATCTGTAGTAGTGCCTGCAATATCGGACACCAGTGCAACTTCTTGGTTTGTCAATGCATTTAACAAAGTAGATTTACCACTATTTCTCTTTCCTATAATTCCTATGTGCAATTGATTGGCTCTAGGCGTATCCATAAGTCCCATTTTTTACCCTCCTACTAAAATCTAAAATCGCGTTTTCCATTTTCAATTTTTTCTAAATAACTTCTTGCAATATCTTGCACTTTATCACTGTCTATGTGTTTAAATTCTTCGACTATAATGGCTTCGCCTTTTTTCTTCGTATCAATAGAAGCGTAATCTTCTAAATACTCTTTTAATGTAATAAGAGAATTAGGTTGGCAACAATTTGCTATCTGACCGGATTTAACTAAACTCATAAATCGATCCCCAGTACGACCTTCTCTATAACATGCTGTACAGAAAGAAGGTACATAACCTAAGGTAACAAGCCAATTTACGATTTCATCTAAAGATCTCGTATCGCTTAAATCGAATTGAGCAGAATTTTCATCTTCAGGCTCTTTTTCTACATATCCTCCAACACTTGTGCTAGAACCTCCACTGATTTGAGTTACACCTAGTTCCAACACTCTCTCACGTGATTTTTGAGACTCTCTAGTAGAGATAATCATACCCGTGTATGGAACAGCAATTCGAGTTACCGCTACGATTTTTGAAAAGATGTCATCTGAAATAGCATTTGTAAAGTCTTCTTTTTTAATATCTTCTGCTGGGCAAATTCGTGGAACGCTAATCGTATGAGGGCCTACTCCCATAGCTGCTTCTAAATGTTCTGCATGCATTAATAGTCCGACAAAATCATAGCGATAAGTTTCAAGGCCAAACAATACTCCTAAGCCTACATCGTCAATGCCGCCTTCCATAGCTCGGTCCATGGCTTCTGTGTGATATGCATAATCGTGTTTTGGTCCTACTGGATGTAGTTCTTCGTAAGATTTTTTATTGTAGGTTTCCTGAAATAAAATATAAGTTCCGATCCCTGCATCTTTTAATTTTCGGTAGTTTTCAATAGTAGTAGCTGCAATATTTACATTAACTCGGCGAATATCTCCATTTTTATGTTTGATGCTATATATGGTTTTAATACTCTCTAGTATGTACTCTATTGGATTGTTTACTGGATCTTCTCCTGCTTCTAGGGCTAGTCTCTTGTGACCCATATCCTGTAAAGCTACAACTTCTCTAGCAATTTCCTCTTGAGAGAGTTTCTTTCGAGCAATATTCTTGTTCTTATAATGGTACGGACAATACACACAACCATTAACACAGTAATTTGAAAGGTATAGAGGAGCAAACATCACGATTCGGTT
>CAZVEI010000341.1:304-2198 GCA_964626295.1 uncultured Alkalibaculum sp. | reverse complement strand
GTAAATACCTTTTGAATATTTTAATCCCAAAACAGCATTATTATTATATAACAATGGCCATAGGTTGTCACTACATCAGTGTATATAAGTTCATTTATCTATGATGTATTTTCAATATCTACGCCACAATTATAATAATCTAAACATTGCTTCCGAGCTACACGAAGAAAGTCAGTCGAATTAAGCAGAAAATTAGTTAAGATCTATAGTATATTCACAAATAGTAACCGTAACTTTAAAGCCCTTACATTTCTCCAAGCCATTGAAGAAGATAATGCAACAATACCATTCAATACTAATGTTTTATGTCCTATAATATGGGTAAACGTAGGAGGTTTAAAATGAATAATAGATATGTACTCGGAATCGATATTGGAATTGCTTCAGTCGGATGGGCAGTCCTAAACAAAGACACACACGAAATTATCGAAAATGGTGTTCTAATCTTTCAAGATGGGAGAAGAAAATCAAATGCAGATAGACGTGGTTACAGGTCACAAAGACGACTTAAAAGCAGAAAAGCGACACGCCTAAAAGATGCGCAAAATTATCTTAGATCAATAGGAGTTGAAGCACCTCAAAACAATAATAGTTCCCCTTATGATCTTAGATTAAAAGGATTATCCGAAAAACTTACTAATGAAGAATTTTATATAGCCTATATGCATCTTGTCAAAAATAGAGGAAGTAGCTTTGAAACAGTTGAAACTGATATTAGTGACGACGAAAAAAGCGCTAAATCAAATCTTCAAAAACACGAACGGCAAATTAAGGAAGGAATGTTCCCCGTCGAAATTCAGCTAGACAATTTGAATTCCGAAGGAAAAATTAGAGGACCAGGCAATGTCTTTAAAACTAAACATTATGTTCTTGAACTTAAGAAAATTCTAGAAAATCAAAGTTTTAATGAAGATCAACAAAAACGTCTAATCGAATTCTTAGAGAGAAGACGATCATTTGAAGATGGGCCCGGCAGTTACAACTCCCCAACTCCTTATGGTCGTTTTATAGAGCAAGCAGATGGATCAATACTTGAAATCAACCTCATTGAAAAGATGCGTGGTAAATGTTCTGTTTACCCCGACGAGCTGCGTGCTCCTAGAAATGCTTTTAGCGCAGAACTCTTTAACTTTTTAAATGATTTAAATAACCTAACCATCTATGAGAATAACGAAACACGAAAGTTATCTCAAGAAGAAAAACAACTGATTTTAGAGAAAGGCATCTACGAAAAGAAATTACCGGGTTATACCCCCAACGAATTATCTAAAGCCTTATCCATACCACTTCAAGATATTACCGGCTTTAGAATTGACACAAAAGAGAGACCTTTACTATCACCTTTTGATGGCACACGCGAAATTTTGAAAGCCGTAGATTACTCTATTCCTCTATTTGGAAATGAAGTTGTATTTGATACTATTGCAGACATTCTAACTCAAACAAAAGTATTTGAATCTAGAAAAGAGCGATTATCAAAAGCTCTAGCAGGGAAACTATCAGAAATGCAAATTGATTGCATCTCACAAATATCTAAAATATCTCAATATCATAGCCTGTCTCTTAAAGTAATGAATGAGTTTAGAGAGCAACAAATTTCCGAATCAAAGAATCACATGCAAATCCTCTCTGAGAAAGCTTTGCTAAAAAATCATGCAGAGCATTTTAAAGGTAAATCAAAGATTGACTTTGATGGTTCCCAAATTTTGAACCCTGTTGTTAGAAAAGCGTCACAGCAGGCTTTCAAACTTATAAATGCAGTTAGAAAAGTTTATGGCGAGCTCGACGCAATTATTATCGAAATGCCAAGAGATAGTAACTCAGAAGAAAAACGCAAACGTATTAGGGATACACAAAAGAGAAATGAACAACTAAATAACGAGGTATTAATTGA
>CAZVEI010000341.1:0-294 GCA_964626295.1 uncultured Alkalibaculum sp. | reverse complement strand
CCGGAAAAGAAAAATCCCGTTCAAGCTTAAACTATAATACACGCCTAAAAATTAGACTCTATATGCAACAAGATGGCAAGTGCGTTTATACTGGAAAATCATTAGATTTGAAGAGTATTGTCGATGGCTACGATCACTATGAAATAGATCATATCATCCCATTATCAATATCTTTTGACGATTCTATGAATAATAAGGTTCTTGTAACACATCGTGCTAATCAAGATAAGGGACAAAGAACTCCCTTCCAAGCCTTTCAAGCCTTCAATTTTTTCCAAGTTCTTCGTATATTCT
>CAZVEI010000340.1:0-2214 GCA_964626295.1 uncultured Alkalibaculum sp. | reverse complement strand
CGTCAGGGCCTCGTCCACAAGGCGGTTTTCTATGCTGTCCAAAAATTCTTTCAGATCCTGTCATATCTAGCCAGGCTTCGTCTACGCTATTTTGTTCAATAACAGGGGTGTACTCCATAAGAACATTCATTACTTCATGAGATTTTTGCCTGTAAAAGGAGTGATCTGGTCCAATGAGCATTATCTGAGGACAAAGCTTTCTGGCTTCATGAACTTGCATGGCGGTGCGAACTCCATATTGTCTCGCTTGGTAATTAGCCGTGAGAATAATCCCCGTCCTGTTTTTAGGATCCCCTGCTACAGCTGCAGGCTTTTCTATGATTTCAGGGTGGCGAGTGGCTTCACAGCTGATAAAGAAAGCATTCATATCTACTAAAAAGACTACTTTGTTTTGCGTAGTAATCACCACCTTATTTGAGTTATTAATATTCTTCTTGCTTCAACTAAAAGATCTCATACTTTTACACTATCGCATCAAATGGTAAGTATTTTCTTCGGCTTTCCGCTTTCAGCTTTTATGTTTTTCCTGTCCAACCGACCAACCAAATACAGTATACCATTTTATTCTTTTCAACTGAACTTATTTACGATAGAATGATATCAAACAATACCAAAAGTTATGGAGTGAAATAATGAATTACTGTGAGTTAAATGAAAACAAAACATGTGACGACTGTGGCAGGTGCCAAGTATGTGACTTAGATAAAAGTAAAACCTGCGACAATTGCTGTGAATGCCTTGGGATAGATTCAGAATACAATGTAGTAGAAATTGAACATGTAGAAGATGGAGCAGACCATGCTTTTAATGAAGATGAAGAAGAATTGTTTACCCAGTGGATGGAGAAAAAAAGAGAAAATAAATAGGTAGGGGGTAGGGCATATGGATAATGAACTGAAACAAAGATGTGAGCTGTTCGTGAAAAATAGAGATATTATGAAGAATCATTTTAGATGGGATTATTCTACTCTTCATCCTCTTTGTGGGAGTATATACACAGAAAGGCAATTAGAAGTAGATGAATCTAAAATTAGGGAGTGTAAAGACATTGTTAAGTCTAATACTAGTCTTTTGTCTCACTTTCGAGGTACCACAAACTTAATTTTAGCTACCATGCTTTCCCTTGAAAGTCAGCCTGTTATCAAGTTTCAAAAGGTACTTCAAATTTACGATCTACTTAGGAAAGAGTTCTATTCATCTGCTTACTTACCACTCTCCGCTTTTGTGGTGGCAGATATGATCAAAGATGGGGATTATAAGAGAATTGTAGAAAAAGCAAAAGAAATCTACAAAAGAATGAAGAAAGAACACCCCTTCTTAACGTCGAGTGAAGACAGTGGTTTTGCCGTAATGTTTGCCATAAGTGATTTAAGTGTAGAGGAAGCTATTACAGAAATGGAAAAATGCTATAACTTTTTACACACTCAATTTTTTTCTGCTAATGCCGTTCAGTCTTTAAGTCATACGCTAGCCTTAGGAGAGGAAAATTTTCTAAAAAAGTGCAATAAAGTTATGGATATTTTCCAAGGATTAAAGAATAGAGACTCTAAGTTTGGTACAGGAGTAGAGCTAGCCATATTAGGTGTTTTAGCTATGACAACGGATAATACACAGCAAGTAATTACGGATATAATAGAAGTGAACGAGTATTTACTTTCTGTTAAGGGTTTTGGAGCCCTAGGAATAGGAAAAAAACAGCGACTAATGTATAGTGCTATTTTAGTAGAGCAGGAGTACAAGAAACAATGTGAAAACAAGCTTATGAAAGTAGCGTCTATAAATAGCATTACCAGCATTATAATTGCAGAGCAAATAGCTGTAACGGCAGCAATTACGGCAAGCATGGCGGCAACAAATGCTGCAAATAGTTAATAAACGAAGGGAAAGGAGATGGTTTTTATGATGATGGGAGCAAATATACTTATCAGTTTATTGGTTTATCCTGTGATTATTGCGATTCCAGCAATCATTTTGTATTTTGTTATTAAGCTTGCTGTAAAAAATGCAATAAAAGAATCGAGAGATGATGGATTTCTAAAATAAAAGAATAGAGGTGCCAACATGAAAAAACCTATGGTTACATGTGTAATCCTTTCCTGTATTTTATTATTAGTAGGGTGTTCTTCTGTTAAAGTAGAAGAAACGACCATTTCAAAAGAAGAATCAACGCCTATATTACCTGGAATGACCATTTCACCTGCCACATTAACAGTA
>CAZVEI010000339.1:0-2217 GCA_964626295.1 uncultured Alkalibaculum sp. | reverse complement strand
AGGAATTAGTCTTTGTATTAACCTACCGACTTTTTGCCTTGATAAGGACATCCTCTTAGCTATTTCCTCTTGGGTTAGTCCGTCATTGTAATAGTATTTTGCAATTTTAATTAATTGTCTTTTTGCATCGTCTTTCAATACAACACCTCTGTCGAGCGGATGCTCATAAATTGAGATTTTGTGCATAATTATAATATCATTATTATTTATCTATTTCAATTCATTTGTTTTAACAATAGTCAAACGGTCATTGAATAATGGTTAAATAGTAGTTAAACTATTATTTTTAATAAAATGAGATCTTCATAGCTAGTGTCTCCAATGAATAAAACATCAATTCACACTATCTTGCCTGAAGGCGAGTAGATGTTTTTTCTATCCAACCATCCAACCTATAGAAGAAAAGCTTCTAGAGCGTTCTAGAAGCCTTGATATTTAAATTAACCGATGATTGTCTCTTGTAATTCTCTTAGTTTGTAGATTAAAGTAGATTTATCTAATTCAATATCGTCATAAGTAATTACTTCGCCTGGTTTTTTAGGTGTTAATAATTTTGTCTTCTTTGTAATCAGCCCTAGTGGCACTGCTTTTTCTGCTTTTGCTACATCGTATTTTTCAAAAGATCCGTATACTGTGTATCCACCAATGCCGTCTAACATATCTCCAGGTTGTAAGTCTTTTTTCGCTACTGTAATCGTCTCAGCACTTGGAGCTCCTGGCAATGGAACGATGCTTGATTCGTTATAGATTACTGCTCTTGCTGCAGTTAATGGCGTTTCTAAACTACATAAGTGATATGGT
Organism: uncultured Alkalibaculum sp.; assembly: GCA_964626295.1. Lineage (GTDB taxonomy): Bacteria > Bacillota > Clostridia > Eubacteriales > Alkalibacteraceae > Alkalibaculum. The sequence continues at coordinate 1,416 of CAZVEI010000339.1, read as the reverse complement.
CTAAATAACACGTAGTTTGGTCCTGAACCCATGCTTAAGTATTGCATTTCGTGGTGAATTTGTGGCAAGTCTGTAGTAACAATTACGAATACTCCTGGTGCAACGCCATTTACGTAATCGACGATTTTCGTGTTGTTTAAGATTCCACCGTTTTCTTTTAATTGGAAAAGACCAGGTAATTCTTTTACAGAAGCAGAGACAGCGTGTCCTCCTCTTACGTCAGGTAAGAAACCAGTAGCATTTGCCATAGCTGTCATTTCTACCATTGTCTTTGTTCCGTCTTTAAATGCTGTTAACATTTTTGGGCTAACTCCTGATTTTACTGCTTGTTCATAAACTGTATCTGGATTACATCCTAGTACTACTGGATTATTTTTCCCTTTACCAATTGCTACAATATCCATTCCCATTGCATCTGCAAAGTCATAAATTTCTTTTACAGCGCCTGGTTCGTCTCCTGCAGAACCTGAGTAAATAACACCTGCATTGTCTGCTAATTTCTTAAGGATTGGTCCAATAACAACGTCTGTTTCTACGTTTAACATGACGATGTGTTTTTTATTCATAATTGAGTCGATTGCAACTTTTGCTCCTACGTCAGGTACGCCTGTTGCATCTACAATTACATCTATTAAATTAACTTGAGCAGGAATATCTGAATCTGGGCAGGCTACAAATTTTCCTTGTTCAATAGCTGCATTGATTTCAGATAATGTAGATGATACCACAATGTCTTCTTTTCTTATTCCAGCTAATGTATAAGATTCTACTGCGTTGTCTACGTTAACGTCAACTACGATGGCTGGTATCATACCTTTCATTTTCATTACTTGGCTTACCATACCTTTTCCCATTTGACCTGCGCCGACAAGACCTAATTTGATGATTTTTCCGTTTTCTTGTAATTGTTTTAATTTTGTGTTTAAGTTTAACATTGTGCGCCTCCATTTATATTTAAAATTTAAAACTGGACATTTGCTCATGAATTGTTTTTTTGCTCACTCTTATATTAACACGACCGTTTCTTTTTTGCAATGTTTTACTTAGATTATTTAAAATTTAACTAACCTTTTTTTAAATAGAATAAACCCCCTAAAATCTCTATCTCAACTTTAGGGGGTTTTTCTAGCTTGGAAGCTTACGCTTTCCTATATTTATTTTCAATCTCGATCATTTTTTCTACTTTTGGAGTAGAGCTGCCATCTACGAATTTTGATTCTAACCAAGCGTTGATTACCGTTTTTGCGCTTTCTGGTCCGATTACTCTTTGACCCATAGTGATGATTTGGCAGTTATTGCTCATGATAGATCTTTCCGCTGAGAATACGTCATGAGCTACTGTTGCGCGAATGCCTGGAATTTTGTTTGCTGTAATGGCCATACCAATTCCTGTACCGCAGACGATGATTCCTCTTT
>CAZVEI010000338.1:0-2249 GCA_964626295.1 uncultured Alkalibaculum sp. | reverse complement strand
GAAAAGTAGTCGGTCATGCTATAGCATCTCTAGATAGCAACCTCGTTGTAGTTGCAGTTGGATTTATACTAGGTTTAGTCGTTATATTGGCTGAACCAGCTGTACACGTTCTTACAGAACAAATAGAAGATGTTACGAGTGGTTATATTAAACGAAAAGTTATACTATTTACATTATCTATTGGCGTGGCCTTTGCCGTAGCTTTATCCATGGTGAGAATTATCGTACCAGGTTTACAATTATGGCACTTTTTACTGCCAGGGTATCTTATATCAATATTTTTATCTTATAAAGTACCTAGCTTATTTATAGGTATTGCCTTTGACTCAGGTGGTGTAGCTTCGGGACCTATGACTGCTACCTTTGTCTTAGCTTTCGCCCAAGGCGCTGCAGAGGCAATTGATGGAGCTAATGTTTTAGTAGATGGATTTGGCATTATTGCAATGGTTGCAATGACTCCTCTCATTGCATTGCAAATTTTAGGATTGATCTTTAAAATAAAATCAGTAAAGAAGGATGTGGACTGATAGTGGTTTCCTGTAAATACAGTTTATGTTGCATAATCATAAACTACGGATTAGGCAGTAAAGTGTTAAAATTGGCCAAGAACCTCGGTGTTTCTGGTGGTACTATTTTTTTAGGAAAGGGCTCTGTAAAAAATCACTTACTAGAACTATTTGACCTTACAGATATCCGAAAAGAAATCGTCCTTTTCCTCGCCGAAGAACACTTAGCTCAAGATGTACTGCAAGCTATAAATACAAAATTTAAATTTAGCAAACCAAATCACGGTATCGCTTTTTGTTGTCCCTTAGAATCTATTGTAGGTTCAAGGAGCTGTCAGGTAGATAAAACTAAAGAAAGCAGAGGTTTTGATGATATTATGTATAAGGCTATTTTTACTATTGTAGATCGAGGTAATGCAGAATCCGTCATAGATGCAGCAGAAAAAGCAGGATCACAAGGCGGCTCTTAAAGCCGGCTCTAAAGGCGGTACCATCATCAACGCAAGAGGATCTGGCGTACACGAAAAGAGTACCTTATTTGCAATGACCGTAGAACCTGAGAAAGAAATTGTATTAATATTATCTGAAAAAGAAAAGACAGACGCTATCGTGGAGTCCATAAAAAATGACATCAATCTAGAAAAACCAGGAAATGGAATTCTCTTTATAATGGATACCATTTCTACATATGGGATTTTTAAAAAAAGCTGAAAGCGGAATGCAAAATTTTAGCCACCTTTTGGTGGCTTTTATTCTCTAAACTAATAAAATACTTTTCCTGACCACGCGACCACCTATTTCCAGCTTTCCGCTTCAAAATCCGTTTGCTACTTTCTTTGTTTAATTAAGGAAAAGTTAAGGGTATATAATGTATAATATTATAAATGCCAAATAATATTTTGTAGTAAACACTCTGCACAGAAATTGAAATAGAAGTTTACTATAAAACCAATGGATACAAGGAGGTAGTATATTGCCAAAAAACAAACCACATATACCAAAAAAGCCCATATTCTTTTACTATGGTATCGCTTTACTCATTATCATATTATTAAATTCCTTTGTGTTTCCTAGTATATTAGAACCACAAATTACAGAAGTAGACTATGGAACTTTTCTTAACCAAGTTGAAAACGGACAGGTCAAGGAAGTAGAAATAGAAAACACTCAAATTAAATTTACTACAAAAGATGCTAAGAGCAAGGATGTGACTTACGTCACTGGTCGAGTAGATGACCCTGATTTAGTAGATAAACTCTACAATCAAGATGTCGAATTTTCTCAAATCATACCTGAGGAAATATCTCCATTTATGAGTCTATTTATCTCTTTAATATTGCCTATGTTGTTCTTTATAGGCGTTGGCCAATTGCTTACTCGTAATTTGCAAAAGAAAACAGGTGGTTCAAATACCATGTCTTTCGGAAAGAGCAATGCAAAGGTCTATATTAAAGCAGAGACAGGTAAAACCTTTGCCGATGTAGCAGGGCAAGATGAAGCAAAAGAAGCTCTTACAGAGATTGTAGATTTTCTTCATGATTCCAAGAGGTATACAGAGATTGGTGCACAACTACCTAAAGGTGCTTTATTAGTTGGACCTCCAGGGACAGGTAAAACACTACTTGCTCAAGCAGTAGCCGGAGAAGCCAATGTACCTTTCTTCTCTATTTCTGGATCTGAGTTTGTCCAGATGTTTGTAGGTATGGGTGCAGCAAGAGTTCGTGACCTCTTTAAACAAGCACA
>CAZVEI010000337.1:0-2282 GCA_964626295.1 uncultured Alkalibaculum sp. | reverse complement strand
GATCTTACATTACCTCGCCTCTAGGCGAGCTGTGGTTTTGCTTACCACCTTAATCAGTATTTTACTAAGTCCACAAAATCCATCTTCAAACTAGCGCCCCCTACTAATGCTCCATCAATATTTGGCATGTTCATTAGTTCTTTTATATTGGATTTGTTTACGCTTCCGCCGTATTGTATTCGAACTGCTTCAGATTCTTGTGAAGTGTAGAGTTTTTCTACTGTTTCTCGAATCCATTTGCATACCTCTTCAGCTTGTTCACTTGAAGCTGTTTTTCCAGTGCCAATAGCCCAAATTGGCTCATAAGCAATTACTACTTTGCTCACTTGCTCTGCACTTACACCCTCTAGTGCTAATTGAACTTGATTTGTAACAATATCTTCTTGTAAGCCTTTTTCACGTTCTTCTAAACTTTCTCCAACGCATACTATAGGAATAAGGCCTATTGCTATGGCTTTTAATACCTTTTTATTGACTGTTTCATCTGTTTCAGCAAAGTATTGTCTTCTCTCAGAATGGCCGATAATGACGTATTCTACACCTAATTCTTTAAGCATTTCTCCAGATACTTCTCCTGTATATGCTCCAGAGGTTTCCCAATGCATGTTTTGTGCACTAACTTTTACGTCAGTGCCCTTTAATAATTCTATTGCAGTGCTAAGAGAAGTAAATGTAGGACAAATAACAGCATCTATTTCTGCGTCCTTTATTTTATCCTTTAATTGTAACAAAAATTCTTTGGTAGTCTTTATATCGTTATTTAATTTCCAATTACCTGCGATTACTGGTTTTCTCATATTCTTCTCCTTATAGATCCTCTAGAACTTCGATACCTGGCAATGATTTTCCTTCTAAATATGTCAAGGAAGCTCCACCGCCTGTAGAAATGTGGGTCATCTTATCTCCGTAGCCTAATTTCTTTACTGCAGCAGCTGAATCTCCACCACCTATAATCGTCGTAGCATCTGCTTTTGCCATAGCTTCAGCGATTGCAAGAGTACCCTTTGCAAATGCATCAAATTCAAATACGCCTACAGGACCATTCCAGATAATTGTTTTCGCCTTTACGATTTCTTCGCTAAACAATTCTCTCGCCTTTTCGCCAATATCTAATCCCTGTTGGTCAGAAGGTATGGAGTCATAGCTTACAGTCTTGTGTTCTGCATCAGGGGCAAAATCTTTTGATACAACTATGTCAACTGGAAGAAGGAACTTTATGCCTTTTTCTTTTGCTTTGTTCATCAATTCTTTTGCAAGTTCAATTTTATCTTCTTCTAATAAAGAAGTACCAACTTCATAGCCTTGAGCTTTTAAGAAAGTATAAGACATACCTCCACCAACGATTAATGTATCTACCTTTTCGATTAAATTGCTAATAACACCGATTTTATCGGAAACCTTTGCTCCACCTAGTATTGCTACGAAAGGTCTGTCTGCATTATCTAATGCATTTCCCATAATACGCAATTCTTTTTCGATTAATAGACCAGATACCGCTGGCAAGTACGCTGCTACACCAGCAGTTGAAGCGTGAGCTCTGTGAACGGCTCCAAAAGCGTCATTTACAAAAATATCCCCTAGTGAAGCTAATTCTTTTGAAAACTCAGGGTCATTTGCTTCCTCTTCTTTTCTAAATCGGGTATTTTGGAGTAAAAGCACATCTCCATCTTTTAGCCCAGAAGCTAGTTCTGCTGTTTTTGGACTAACTACTAAATCATCATCCGCGAAAGCAACTTCTTTGTCTAATAATTTTGATAATTCTTTAGCTACAGGTTCAAGAGAAAATTCAGGATTAGGCTTTCCCTTTGGACGACCTAAATGAGACATTAATATTAATTTTCCGCCTTGCTCTGTAATGTATTTAATAGATGGCAATGCACCTACAATTCTTCCATTGTCTGTAATTTCTTTTGCTTCATTAAAAGGAACGTTAAAATCAACTCTCATTAACACTCTCTTCCCCTTTAAATCCACATCTTTTATACTCTTCTTCACCACGATATCATCCTCCTCGTTCTATCTTTATCCAAAATAAGGATACATCAATCAAATTATTATATCAAGAAATAAAATGTTATCTCTAAGTTGTAAGTTCTAAGTGAAGCCAACAAATTGTCTTCCAATTAACGAACCATCTGTAAATTTGTCTTACTCTGGCTCTAGGTTTTTCCTTACCACCTGGGAGAAATACCCGATTTATCTTGCCCGAAGGGTGAGATAAATCGATTGGTATTACCCCTGTCAAGGTTGGCGAGGCTTGTAGCGACTATAAGGAGCTAGAA
>CAZVEI010000336.1:0-2285 GCA_964626295.1 uncultured Alkalibaculum sp. | reverse complement strand
AGGGAGGAATCATTGTTAAAGGAGAAGAAAATCTCTATGAGCTATTAGAGAATTACGATGAATAATTTTTGAGCCACCAGCCCCAAAAGCTATCAGCCGCCAGTATTCAGACACCAGTGATTTTATCACCTTCGGTGACTTGTTTTGTTTGAACTCAGTAAAGCATTAAATAGTGCAAAAACTACTCTGTTCAACAAATTTAAAGTCTACAGCTACCAAAGGTAGCTAAGGCACTGAGCGCTGGTAGCTGATTGCTGGTTGCTAAAGCAATTCCTTTTCTATATAATGTAATCTATATAGAAAGGGGTTTTTTTTTGTACGAATACATCAAAGGACAAGTCGTAGACATATACGATGATAAGGTAATACTTGAATGCAATGGTATAGGGTATGCTGTTTTTATTTCAGTAAATACAATGACGGATTTAAGCAATGGTTCTGATCATGCTCAATTATATGTACATGAGCATATTCGAGAAGATGAAATGTCTTTCTATGGATTTGCCGATAAGAATGAAAGACAGATTTTTAAAGATTTAATTAGCGTTTCAGGAATCGGACCTAAAGTCGCTCTTGGAATACTATCAAAATTCAGGGGAAATGAACTCATAAAATACATTAGCTTAGGTGATGAGAAAGCTCTTTCTACTGCACCAGGTGTAGGTAAGAAAACAGCTAATAGAATGATTTTAGAATTAAAAGATAAATTCAGTAAAATGGCTATAGTAGATGAATACGATGAAATAGATGCACCACTAGTAGACAATGGCATTCGAGAAGACGCAATCGCTGCCCTCATGTCTCTAGGTTACGATTACCATCAAGGCGCACAGCTAGTAGGAAAAGTGTATAAAGAAGATATGACTTTAGAAGAGTTGATAAAAAGAGCGTTGTCAACTAAATAAATTAGGTTGGACGGTTGGACGGTTGGACGGTTGGACGGGAAGACCTTCTCGCCTTTAGGCGAGGTATGGTTTTGCTGACCACCTGACCACCTGACCACCTGACCACCTAGTTTTGCTAAAAACTAGGAGGTGTTTTTTTGGAAAAGAGAATTATAACTACAGAGCTAATTGAACAAGACAACGAGATTGAAAAAACCCTTCGCCCTCAATACTTAAAAGATTACATAGGTCAAGAGCTTGTAAAGGAAAAGATGAGTATCTTTATTGAAGCGGCAAGGCAGAGAGGGGAAACCCTTGATCATGTCTTGTTATATGGGCCTCCGGGCCTTGGGAAAACTACACTTGCAGGAATTATTGCAAATGAGATGAATGTAGCAATTAAAATCACATCAGGACCAGCTATTGAAAAGCCGGGTGATTTAGCAGCTATGCTTACTAATTTAAACGAAGGCGATGTGCTCTTCATTGACGAGATTCATCGCCTGAACCGAGCAGTTGAAGAAATCTTGTATCCAGCCATGGAGGATTACGCTTTAGACATTATCGTAGGGAAAGGCCCTGGAGCTCGTTCCATTCGATTAGACTTGCCAAAGTTTACGCTAATCGGGGCTACTACAAGGGCAGGTCTATTAACTTCTCCTTTAAGAGACCGTTTTGGTGTTATTTGTAGGCTCCAAATTTACGATAATGAGCAATTAAAAGAAATCATTTTAAGATCGTCTGACATATTTAATTCTCCTATAGATGAAAGAGCAGCACTAGAGTTGGCTAAAAGATCAAGAGGAACACCTCGAATTGCCAATCGTCTTCTTAGAAGAATCCGAGATTTTGCACAAATCAAAAATGATGGAGTAATAGATATACAAACCACAAAAGATGCTCTGCAACTATTAGAAGTAGATTCCATTGGCTTAGACGAAGTAGATAGAAAATTACTCATAAGTATTATCGAAAAATTCAGTGGTGGACCAGTAGGCTTAGACACTTTGTCTGCATCAATAGATGAAGAAAAAACCACCATTGAAGATGTTTATGAGCCCTATCTTCTACAATTAGGCTTCATACAGAGAACACCTCGAGGCCGGATTGTGACGAAAAGGGCTTATGAGCATCTTAATATGCCGATGGAAGAACAATAAAAATAAAAAAACAAATACCTACCAAAAAAAAGCGCAAAATGGCGCTTTTTCTTGATTAAACGGAATGGATTTAGTATCATATTGAAATACAAGTTTTAAAGGAGCTACTGAATGAATACAAAAGACTTTGATTACGATTTGCCAGAAGAACTAATTGCTCAAACCCCTTATGAAAAGAGGGACAACTCTCGACTTATGGTTCTAAATAGAGAGCAAAGTACCATAGAACATAAACACTTTT
>CAZVEI010000335.1:0-2294 GCA_964626295.1 uncultured Alkalibaculum sp. | reverse complement strand
TGGCAATTATAGCTTATAATATGGGTATAAGCCTACTGATCTCTTGTACCCTTACTTTAATTGCCTTTTTGATTGTAAAGAACGAAGCTTACCGAATAGCCCTCATTTTATCTTCTTCTTTTTTTCTTCTGGTTTTTTTTCGCATGAATTTCATATCAAATAAGACCACGTCTTTAAACCTTGAAGAGACTTCCCAAACGTATTCGGGGAAAATTATCTCTTTTCCTATATACGACGAAGATAAGGCCCAATTTGTGCTTCAATTATCTGGAGAACATAAAGAAGTTGTGCAATTGTTTAATTATGAAAATACGCATGATTTTTCCTATGGAGATCTTATCGAATGTAAGGCTGAGGTAAAAATACCATCTCCAAAGAGAAACCCTGGAGGCTTTGATTATAACCAGTATTTACGAGGAAAGAATATTTACGCTGTCATGTACACAATGAACCATACTATAACATTTACAGGTAGAGAACTTAATTCGTTCGAAAATATAGCCACAAGCTTTCGTCATAATATGCTTAATCATATCCAGAGTTGCTTTTCCAAAGTAGACGGGGACTTTATAAGTGGTCTTGTCTTAGGGGAAAGGTCTCTTGAGGACGAAATTGAAGAAGAGTTTAGCATCCTAGGGGTATCTCATATTCTTTCCGTGTCTGGGCTGCACGTTGCTTATGTGTATTTATTTGTCAGCGCAATTTGCAGTATGCTCAGATTAAATAAAAAGTTGCAGTTTTTAATAGTATCTTTTTTGCTTTACTTTTATTGTTTTATGGTAGGTTTTAATGACCCGGTTATGAGGGCAACCTTCATGTTTCTCTTCTCTTTGTTTGCTCAGACCATAAATAAAAAATACGATTCTTTAAATGTGTTATGTTTGCTAGCTTCTATTTACATTGCAAATAATCCATATGTAATCTACAATGCAGGATTTCAGCTGTCTTATAGTGCCGTATTGTCTATTAGCATTATATACCCTTATTTAAACAATAAGTTTAGAATGAAAGAAAAGCTTATTGAGAATTTAAAATCTTTAATTATTTTAACTCTATCTGTACAAATAGGGACTTTACCAATTACAATTTATCACTTTAACAGTTTATCTCTTCTTTCTATTATTGCTAATCTAATTATTGTCCCATTATCTGGTTATATTATTATTGGGTACTTGATAGTGTTTATAATATTCAGCATCTTTCATGTAACCATTCCTATATTTATCTTGCCTATAAAAGAGTCCATACAGTTCATCTTATATTTGTCTACAAAATTATCGGACTTATCCTTTGCTGCAATACAGCTTTCACCTATGTCTTTGCCGCTTATTGTCTTTTACTATATTTTTATTCTTTATTTATTAGGATATTTTTATCATTACAAAGAGAAAAATAAAAGAATCCTTATATGGGCTATAGGCGTAAACGTATTTGCTTTGTTATTCGTTTATATTTTCCCAAAACCAATGACCATCACTTTTCTAGATGTAGGTCAGGGGGACTGTGCTTTAATTCAGTGTCCTAATGGCTTTACTATGCTCATTGATGGTGGAGGCAGCATTACATATCCTGTGGGTGATGAGGTGGTAGCAAAAGCTTTGCTATGGAAGAATATTCGAGAAATAGACGCTGTTGTAGCGACCCATTCTGATAGCGATCATATATTAGGGTTAATGGAGATTATGGATGATGTAAAGATTGTTCAGTTGATTATTAACCCCGTTGAAGAAGAAGATTATGAGGAATTGCTGTCCTTAGCTCATATATACGGCATCTCCATCGATAAAAGCGATAAAGTTACAATAGATCAAGGGGAAGAACTACATATTGAATTTGTTTACCCTAATAGCCGGCAAAAATATTTAGATCCCAATAATAGCTCTGTAGTAATTAAAATGGAGTATAGAGGGCAAGATTTTCTCTTTATGGGGGATTTAGGGGCAGAAGGTGAAAAAATACTCCTTGAAGAAGGGGGCGATTTGAAAAGCAATTTCATTAAAATTGGTCATCATGGCAGCAGTACTTCTACAAGCAAGGAATTTATAGAAAGAGTCAACCCTACTTATGCTATAATTAGCGTAGGAGAAAATAATCAATTTGGTCATCCTAACAAAGAAGTGGTAGATTTGTTAGAGGCAAAGAATATAGAAATTTTAAGGACAGACTTACAAGGCGCCATAGAAGTAAAAGTCTATGGAGAAGATATAAATATAAGAACATATATAGAGTAGGAGAAATACTTTGGATTATAAACAATTGATGAAAGATATAAAAAATAAAGAGATTAGTAAAGT
>CAZVEI010000334.1:0-2303 GCA_964626295.1 uncultured Alkalibaculum sp. | reverse complement strand
AGTACAATCTGCAGTGATGTATGTTCCACCCATAGGTGCAGAAAACATTCTGTTGCGGAAATTTACATTTCCAATTTGAATAGGTTTACTTAGATTGGGAAATTTTCTTTTCATTGCTATTCTCCTTTTAGTATGTAGTTTTGTTAAAACTCTAACCGTGCTGTAATGGTTTTCATGACCGTTAAAGTTTTCAGTTTCTTTCGTTATGTCTTGTACTTTATAGAAATATTGTTTATATTTGTAGTATAAGGTCTAGACTTAAACATGTCAATACATACATGTTTTTTATGATGAGTTTGATATTAGTGTAGAATTATTTTGAAAGGTGGTACTTACACGATGCGTTTGTTAAAATATGCGATTTTAGGACTAATTAATCGAGGTGCTATGACTGGCTATGATTTGATGAAAGTATTTAATCGAGAATTAGTTAATTTTTGGTATGCAAATCATAGCCAAATATATCCTGAGTTAAAAAAATTAACAGAAGAAGGTCTAATTACCTATGAAATCGTACTGCAAGGTGAAAAAATGGAAAAAAAACTTTATTCAATTACAGAGACAGGTAAAAAGGATTTTTTAAATTGGCTTAAAAAGCAAAATGTCTTAGAGCCTACTCCGAAGGATATCTTTCGGCTAAAAGCCTATTTTCTGGAGTCTCTGTCAAAGGAGGAAATTTTAGAGCATTTTGAGTACCAACTAGAGCAGCGCCAAGAAAAATTAAAGAAGCTTGAAACCATAATGCTCGATCACCCTTTTGCAGAATCAGTTGTCAATGTATTCTCACCAGAGTACGGGGATTATATTGTTTTAAAGGGTGCTATTATGAGAGAGCAAGCTCATGTTGGGTGGCTCCTAGATTGTATAAGAGAAATCGAATCCAGTACAGCTATGTGATGTCAAGTACAATAATGGAGTCAATACGGTTACTTTTTTTATCAACTATTTTGCTGATATATTAGGAAAATAGTAATAGATAATAGATTGTTTTTTAGAATTTTTTTAATTATGTATTCTAGATATTTACAGCAAAATTCACTTCATTCCCCAAATGCCTACTCCTAAATAAATATGATTAAGTTAAATGGTTGTGGGTATATAATTAATAGAAATAGTATATAAACTTGGATTGTCAACAGTAAACCAAACATCTTTTATCGTCCTTATAATATAAATGTTATAAATTGATAATAGCAAATAATCATGAAGAAGCTGTGAAGAATATTTTGAGACCTATTCTTGTTTTTTTAACTTGTATCTAATTCGTTTTATATTTATTTAAGATTAATGTAATAGTTTTTATTTCTTAGCTCAAAATATAGATAACAAAATTTAAGGAGGAATTTTTTTGAAGAAATTAATAAGTTTATTTATCATCCTAGTAACCCTTTTAACATTAACCATTGGTTGTACACCTAAAGAAACTACTGAACAAGAAAAACCAGATGCAACGCAAGAACAAGAAAAACCAGATGCAACAGAACCTGAACCAGATACTGCAACTGGTCCTTCCTACGTAACGGATGAAGCTTCCATCCAAAAGGTAATGGGACCTGAAGGACGTTGGATTGTCATATTTACTCAAGATATGAAAACCGATAAAGAATTGGTCTTAGATGGAGAATTTAGAGACAAGGATGATCCTGCTGGAGACATTGTTCGTAAGGTAAAGCTTTATGCACAAGATGAAGAGCGAACTAAAACTGCATCGTATACACTTACAGCACCTAAATTAACTATTAAAAGTGAAAATGCAATGATTGAAGGCGGTACATTCGTTGGCGATGTTTACGTAGAAGCAAATGGTTTTACCATAAGGGATGCTCAAATCCAAGGCAATGTTTACTTCTCAAAAGACGAATACAAAACCTCTTCTCAAGTTATCGAGAATGGCAAAGTTACCGGAACATCAGAAGTAAAATAAAAGATGAGGCATAAATTGCCTCATCTTTTATTTGTGCGCCCAGAACGGGCGCAATCTAACGGATGAAAGTCCCGAAGCTACCCGGTAGTAGGAAGGCTATAGCTGAACACCAAGGGTGTCGTTGGCGACGATGAATCTGAAGGAAGGTGTAAGCAAATCTCTGGTCTGATGAACAGAAATTTATGATTTTAACAAAATGCTGTACAAATCAATATATCCCTTAAGAAAATAATAGCTCTTCCCTGGTAAAAATCAAAATAACGATTTAAACTAGGGAGGAGCTGTTGTTATTCAATCTTAAAATTTGGCAACAATATACATTAATCATTTTTTTATAGTATAATTAAACTAGCAAGATTTGCAAATAAATATCGAATGA
>CAZVEI010000333.1:0-2306 GCA_964626295.1 uncultured Alkalibaculum sp. | reverse complement strand
AAGAAAGAAGAAGTAATGTACAAGAAAGTGCCCTCCTAAAAGTAGGAGGGCACTTTCTCGTAAAGGTATATATGGGCATAGGTCGTATCTTTCGTATATTTTAAACTTTTTTACGTGCTACGTATTTTGTATGAAGAAGCTCGTGTGCTTTTTCACTGTATGGTTCTCCCAAGAATTCATCATAAATCTGTTTGATCATTGGATTTTCATGAGATTTTCTCAAAGTTTTGCTACGGTCATCTTTGTAAAGTCCGCCTGCTCGTTTTTCAAGAAGAGTCATGTCTCCGTGATGGAAAGGTTGACCAGCGCCACCAATACAGCCTCCTGGACATGCCATGATTTCGATAGCATGGTAATTTGCTTCACCAGAACGTATTTTTTCTAATAGTTTTCTAGCGTTTCCAAGGCCATGGCTTACGGCGATATTTATTTCTAGGCCATCGATATCTACTGTAGCTTCTTTGATACCTTGCATTCCTCTTAATTGTTCAAACTCTACGTTTTCTAAGGTTTTATTAGTAAGCATTTCATAAGCAGTACGAAGTGCTGCTTCGATAACGCCGCCTGTTGTACCGAAGATTACAGAAGCTCCAGTCGATTCTCCTAATGGATTGTCGAATTCTTCTTCTTCTAGATTAACAAAGTCAATACATGCTTCTTTAATCATTAAAGCAAGTTCTCTAGTCGTAATAACTACATCTACATCGTGCTCTGGTCCTTCACTTAATTCAGGTCTTGCAGCTTCGTATTTTTTAGCTACGCAAGGCATAACAGAAACAACAATCATATCTTCTGGTTTAACGCCCATTTTTTCTGCTAAATACGTTTTTGCAACAGCACCGAACATTTCGTGAGGTGATTTACAAGTAGATGGTATGTCTAACATATCGCTAAATTGATGCTCTAAGAATTTGATCCATCCTGGGCAGCAACTTGTCAATAGAGGAAGTTTTCCGCCGTGTTGTATTCTATGTATTAATTCACTAGCCTCTTCCATGATTGTAAGGTCAGCCGCAAAATCCGTATCAAATACTTTATCAAATCCAAGTCTTCTTAAAGCTGTTGCCATCTGACCAGTTACTAATGAACCTGGCTCCATTCCAAATTCTTCTCCTAAAGCAACTCGAACTGCAGGAGCTGTTTGAACGATGACGACTTTATCGCTATTAATAGCCTCCCATACTTTAGCTACATTGTTTACTTCTGTCAATGCGCCTGTTGGGCATACTGCAAGACATTGGCCACAGAAAGTACAAGTTGTTTCATTCATTGGAGCGTTAAAAGCGGCGCCCATAACGGTATCGAAACCTCTACCGATTTCAGTTAAAGCGTGTACTGTTTGAACATCACTGCACATTGTTTCGCATCTCTTACAAAGGATACATTTTGACATGTCTCTTACTAAGGAATAACTGCTGTTATCTACAGGAACAGTTACCATTTCGCCTTTGTATTTGATTTCACGAATACCTAAATCAGCTGCAATTTGTTGAAGTTCACACTCTCCATTTTTAGGGCAGATAAGGCAATCATTAGGATGGTCAGACAGAAGTAATTCGACGATGATTCTTCTCGCTTTAATTGCTCGAGGAGTGTCTGTACGAATTTGCATTCCTTCGCTTACAGGTGTTCCACATGCAGGTAAGAGTTTAGTTTTCCCTACCTCCTCTACGACACAAACTCTACAGGATGCATGTTGATTAAAAAATTGCATATCGAAAAGGCTCATGTGGCATAATGTTGGAATTTTTATATTAAGTTTCTTAGCGGCATCAAGTATAGTAGAGCCCTTTGGTACAGATACGTCTTTTCCATTAATCGTTAAATTAATCAAGATCTTCTACTCCTTTCTAATGGCATCTTTTGGACAAACTTCGAAGCATGATCCACATTTGATGCATAGGCTCTCATCAATAATATGTTGTTCTTTCTTTTCTCCTGAAATACAAGAAACTGGGCATACTTTTGTACATTTTGTACATCCTATACAGTCTTCTGTAATAGTAAAGTGTATTAAAGATCTACAGCTCTTAGCAGGACATTTTTTGTCTCTAACGTGAGCAACGTACTCATCATAAAAATATCTTAATGTAGAGAGAACAGGATTCGGTGCTGTTTGTCCTAAGCCACAAAGGGAGGTTTGTGCAATTACTTCAGCAAGGTCTCTTAATTCTTCTATTTCTTCAAATTCTGCTTCGCCTTCTGTAATTCTAGTAAGTATTTCTAACATACGTTTGGTACCAATACGACATGGAGTACATTTTCCACAAGATTCATCTACAGTAAATTCTAAGAAGAATCTCGCG